>JAGLSY010000146.1 GCA_023135545.1 Thermoplasmata archaeon
GTCCTGTCGAGCAACTCTATCAAGGTGAATTTTTCACTGCGGTCACGGATATTCCTGAATATCTCCAGGTTACGGAGGGTTGTCGCATCCAGCACCATGAAATCCGTGTTCCTGTATGTTCTCAGAGTACCGATCTGTCCCAGGTCGGTCATCTGCATTCCTTCCAGATAGGCGACTGCAGCTCCGGCCGCGGAAACCGCCATTGGCAGATCGGCACAACCGTAGCCCTTCAATGACTTGACATTGAACTGAGCCAGTAATTTTTCCCTGGCGTTTTTCAACTCGTAATTATAGGCATCTATCTTGGTGAGTGGAGAGCCCAGCTCGCGGCCCACCAGTTCCTCGACCAGTTCCCCTGCTTCCGGGTTGAAGATTATTTCGGAGGGCTGGAACCTGATAAGTTCGTTTCGAAGCACATCCTCCGCCCCCTTCTCGATCTGGGTGGTTATGAACTCGCCGGTCGAAATATCCACCAATGCTAGACCAAATCCCTCATCACCCATGCTTACGCTGGCCAGGAAATTATTGGAATTGCCGGACAGCATGGAATCCTCCACCACGGTGCCCGGTGACACTAGCCTCACCACGGCCCGTTTAACAATTCCCTTCGCTTTCTTCGGGTCCTCGATCTGCTCGCAAATTGCCACCTTGTAGCCGGCCTTCACCATCTTGTGAAGATAGGCATCCAGTGCATGATATGGGATTCCGGCCAGCGGAATACTCTCGCCCTTCTCGCGGCCACGTGAGGTGAGGGTGATCCCAAGCACCCTGGCTGTAACAACCGCGTCATCGCTGAATGTCTCGTAGAAGTCGCCCATCCTGAAAAATAAGATTGCTTCAGGATGCTGGCCTTTGATCTCGAAATACTGCTTCATCATGGGCGTATCGCCTTTCATGCCTCCCATTGTGGTGGTGAATGGGGTGGGAATATTAAACTTATACGGGCTTCCAACACCCCTTCCCACCCCGTCTATCGATAACCCCCCCCCTCACCGCTGCGCTGGCTCGCCCCCGTCCCCCGGCTCACCTGCTCGCGGTGTACTCCGCCTGCTCGGAGCATTGGCTAATTAGTGCAATATCTATCTCAAACAAAAACCGGTTTTATAGTTCGTCCAGCATCTTGTTCATCTCTCTTGCATGCTTGTGGTTTTTTACAATTACATCAACCCTCTGGACACCCGGCATGTGAACCAGCAGGACCTTCGCATCATAGGCCAGCTTCAGACCGATCGGGCAGGATGGATTTCCCGGCTCCACAATTATCGATATCCTATTTTCATTGACATCCAGCTTGGTGACAAGCCCCATCTCGTAGATGCTCTTGCCCCTCTCTTTTTCAATGACCGTGTTCAAAAGAGCAATAACTCCCTCCTTGGTCATGCCAGTCATTTTCAACCACTATTCCGCAGGCGCAGGCACAGGCTTCCATTCACCGATGATTATCAGGAAATCGCCCACCATGACCGTTTCAACTTCCTTTCCGTCAACTGTCGGAACCTTGATTATGTCCACCATGTCCTTCTCGATTTTCACGGTCTGGCCTGATAGCAATTTAATATCCAATTCTCCGGTTTCCAAAGCCCTTGCGCCGTCCGCCGGGTCCATCTTGGAAATGATGTCTGTGATATGCTTCGCATCCTGCTTGAATTTCGGCCCCATGACAGAGTGCTTTGGCTTGAGCGCGATAGGGGTCTCGACCAGCTCCCTTTCACCGATCAACAGAACATCCCCGGCCTTCAGCGTTCCGGCAATGTCCTTCTCGCAGCCCAGTAGTAGATTGACATCCCCGATTATCTCGATTATGCCAATCTCCGCATTAAGTGGTAGGCCCTTCTCCGACTTCCAGTTCCTAACGGAGGCGATAATTTCCTTGAGTATCTCACCTTTATCATGCTCTCCCGGTTCGTTGAGCGAGGGGCCTGGCCATTCCGAAATGGTGATGCTTTTCGAGCCGTCCAATTCTTTGTAATAAAGCTCGTAGATCTCATCAGCTATGTGGGGCATGACAGGTGCCAGCATTTTCAGAGTTCCCAGCCCGATCTCATAAAGGGTGAGGGCCAGAGCATCCTCCTCCTCCACGTCCCTGTGCTTTATCATCTCCAGGTAATGGTCGGCCAGCTCATGCCAGACAAACTGCTCCAGTTCCTTCGTGGCCCTGTCAAATCTGAATTCGTCATAGTGCTTCGTGACGCTCTCGACCAGCCTGGAATACTTTGTCAATATCCATTTATCAGATGTCTGGAAATCCTCCGGGTTTACGCTGAGGCCAGACCTCGCAGCCTTGCTCATGAACTTGTGGACGTTCCACAGCTTGGCGCAGAACCTGGTCCCGTGGACTATGTCCTTGATCTGTATGGCAGTGTCCTCGCCTATGGGAACCGTGCTGCTGTAAAAACGCCAGGCGTCTGTACCGTATTCTTCAAGAAGCTCCAGGGGATTGACCACATTTCCATCGGATGCGTGCATGGGTTTTCCGTCCGGCCCCAGAATGAAACCGTCGACCATGATGGCGTCCCAAGGCTTCTTGCCGGTCAAATAATGACTCCGCAAAATCGTGTAGAACGCCCAGGTCCTGATGATCTCCTGGCCCTGTGTTCTCAGGCTCATGGGAAATAATTTTGAATATTGCTCTTCGTCACGCTGCCACATGGTACAGTACAGAGGCGATATGCTCGAATCCATCCAGGTGTCGAAAACCTCCTCGCAGCCACTCAGCCCGCTGCCGCAGTCCGGGCACTTGTCAACTGGTGGCGAATCAACGGTTGGATCGACATAGCAATCCTCCTCGGCAGGCAGAACTATCTCGCCGCAGGAGTTGCACTCCCACAATGGTATAGGCGTGGCGAAATACCTCTGTCTGGAAATGACCCAGTCCCGGTTGAGGGAATTGACCCAGTCCTGAAGCCTTATCTTCATGAACTCCGGATTCCAGTCCAGTTCATCGGCAATCCTTAGAATGTCCTGGCGGGCATCCAGGGTGCTCAGGAACCATTGGGGAGCCTGAAGGAACTCGATTGGGGTGCGGCATCGCCAGCATGTCCCGGTGCTGTGCTCCATGGGCTCCTGTTTTATCAACAATCCATCCCTCTTAAGGTCCTCGATGATTGCAGCCTTCGCCTTCTCGATTTCCAGGCCCTCATATTTGCCTGCCAGTTCGGTCATCAGCCCGTTCTCGTCTATGCCCTTCTCGACTGCCAGCTTGTACTTGTAAATCCATTCCAGATCCTCCTTGTCCCCGATGGAACAAATCATGACGATGCCAGTGCCGAACTCGGGGTCGACCTTCGGGTCCGCGACTATCTCGATCTCCCTGCCGTAAATTGGAGTTATCAACTTCTTTCCGACAAGGTGCTTCTTCGCCTCGTCCTTGGGGCTGACGGCGACCATCTGGCAGGTGCATATCAGCTCGGGCCTAGTAGTGGCTATCAGAACATCCTCATCCAAATCCTGGACTCCGAAATGAATGTAATTCAAGTTGGTCTTTTTGTCCTTGTATTCGACCTCCGCGTCTGCAAGGGCGGTGCCGCATCTCGGACACCAGTTGACGGGGGCCAATCCCTTGTAGATCAACCCCCTCTTGTAAAGCTTGATGAAAGAAATTTGAGTCAACCTGCGGTAATATTCTGCATCGGTGCGGTAGAAAATGGAGGGGTCCATGGAGTCGCCCAGCAGTTTGAACTGGTCTGTTATCAATTGAATATTGTTATCCGCGAACTCGGTGCACAGCTTGATGAACTCCTGCCTGGGGTAGTCGCGCATCTTGATGTTGTGCTTCCTCTCGACGTTGACCTCGATGGGCATTCCGTTGACATCTATGCAGAGCGGAAACATGACATTGAATCC
>JAGLSY010000147.1 GCA_023135545.1 Thermoplasmata archaeon
CCGACATGCAGAGGCCCCGAGGCATACCTGGGGGGATTGTCGATGCTGTACACTGGCGCGTCGGAATCCTTGTCAAAATGATAGAGCTCCTGCTCCTGCCATGCGTCCTGCCACTTTTCTTCGATTATCTTTCTGTCGTAATCTGCCATTGTATCACCTGCTGGCTTTTTCAATCATACAATTGATTTTGAGAGTGATATATAAGTTGGATATAAAACGTTTTTTGGAAAATGAAAAAACAGTTTTTCTTTGTCTCAAGCCTATTCCGAGGTGATCAGCGAGGTGGTGGTGATGACACCAGGTACGCTTCTTATCTGGTTAATTATGAGCTTCCTGATCTCCCTCAGATTCTTTCCCTCGATGCGGCATATCAGATCATACTGGCCAAAGACTTCCCTTATACCCTCGATTTCCTTCACGGCCACCAGGGCATCGTAGACCTCATCCTCCTTCTTCGCCTCCACGTTTATCAAAACAAAGCACGTCATCATGTTAACTCCCAGGTTGCGTAAATCATTGGGGATATTTAAGTGGATTGGTGAAGTGGGTTATAGAAAGATTGAGCATCCCCGCCCTTCAGATGGGGGTTTCGAATCGGAAGCGGTTGGGCGTGAAGGGATTTGTTATGTGGGATGAGGATAAGGACCTCGGCCTTCAGCCGAGGCTTGATTTGAGTCCCTCGCTCATGCGAGGGATAATTTCTCTGCTAGCCATTGTTGTCACTTGCTAGCACATCAATGATACAACCCCGTCTCTGTTTTTATCGAGATTGCTCCGTCTGGCACTGTTAGATGCATGACTGCGCAACCCTCGGCCAGTGACCTGGCCTGGGCGGGGCATGTTACTGATATCTGGTGCGTTTTGTTGAGATAAGCCTTGCTGGATAATGCTTCTCCCACCCTTCCGCTCCTGTGCTGGCCCTTGGCTCGCAAGCTCACCAACCCCCTGCTCGGAGCGGTGCTGCTGTTTTTCCAAAGATATGTTCTATATACTTGGGATGTAATATTTAGGTGAGTTGCAAGGGAAGTAGAGAGTGGTGAAGGAGACGTGCCTGAATTGAGCAAAACGAAAGAACCCAAGTTGCTAGTCCAAGGAAATGTCCAGCCAGGGTTCGAAGTGGTCATTGATAATCCCGATATCGAAATGTGTAAACTTTGGAACTTATGGTTCAATGTAATATTGACTGATAATCCAGGGTCTTGGGATAACGAGATTTTAATGCTCAACAAGATGCAAAGTAAATTAAATTTGGATATTGACCATAGGTTAATTCGTGCCCAAATGGCTGAATTTTGTAGATATCATCCATCATTTCCACAAGGCATTGAGGTTCTTTGTCAAGAAATCGGAGAAGGGCGATTCTCTGCGCCCATCAAAATCGGGTGTGAAGGGCGGGGCTTGCTGGAATCCTTTGGATACCATAATGAAGAAAGTATTAGCAATCAAGTGAAGGATATTCTCACGAGTTACAGAGCGTCAATTGAAAAATGGATTAAAGAGGGCACTCCAAATACCTCCCTGGATAGAAAAATATACGATTTTCTGGGGGATCAAACAGAGAAGAAAAAACTACTTGTTGAAATGGTTAGAAAAAGCATAGATCCAGAAAACCTTTCTATCTTACCTTTACTAGAACTCTCGAAGAATATTATTAGCGATGTCCAGGATGCGTCAGGGGCTCGTCCTTTCAATTGTTTTAACTGCCTCCCAAAAGATGTAGATGCGCCAGGATGCAAATGTTCTTATGCCATGGTTATCGACTCTGCGCTTCTCTATGCGGGCGAAGCCAGTAACGATAAATTCAAACTATTTACCGAGATGCAGATACTGGAATATTCTATCTCAATCAACTCTTGGCTGAATGGTGAACCCCCGAATGAGTTTGGAAAACAGATTCATACTTTGCTTGGTGAAAAAGACGATGTAAAGATATGGCTAGTTGGCTGTCTCCTGAAGACGATAACAGGTAACCAACGTTGGCATGGGACAGGCGAATTAATTGATAAACATCCAGAAGCTATTTCATGGTTCAAAGCCAGCGTCCCGAGCAGGTAGGGGGAGGGGTAAGGCGCAATTCAATCAACAGGCTCTTCCTTGTGCAGTATCTTCCTCTGTGCTTCCAGTAAATTATCTTCCTGGCTAGCATACTCTGCAAAGGTCTGGATCTTACACCCTTGCTCCTCCCCTAAATCGATAACAGGGGCCATTTTCTCCCGCCATTTCCCATCCCTGCACAGATGGTGGTCCAGAAGCATATGCTGAATAGGTGTTTCATCTATTATTCTTTTCAGATTTTCTATCGACCTTTCGAAGGCCGCCCTGCCGTACCTGTACATGAGATAGGTCATGGGACCGTCGCATGCCAGAACATCCGGTTGATGCTTCAGGATGAATTCGAGCTGGTCATCGAGGCTTGGCCCCTCCACATCCGAGGTGTGAATGAATGTCTTGTTGCCGTCTGAAACAGCCAGCTGTATCACCCACCCCAGCCTTGTGTTTGTCCCGTGGGCCACGGCCTTTGAAAATGAAATACTTGTATTTCCGAATTCGAAGGTCTGGCCATCGGCATATTCCACCGACTTTGGCTTTCCCTCTATGAGACCCAGGAATTCCTTTGACCTGCCCATCTGGCTCTTATTGATATTTTCGGTCGGATGCTTGATGAGCATTGTCTTTCCTTCACACATATCTGGATTGTCCGGGTCATGATGGTCGAAATGATAATGCGATATGGTGATGATATCGGCCTTCCGCACTTCGGTGAAGACCCTTTCCTGAAGCTCCTCCAGCATGGCCAGTTCCTTGGGATGCGGTGGCAGCCCGAACCTGATTGGTCCCAGGGCGACGCCGGGGTCGATAACTATCCTAATATCATCGGTTTCCACCAAGAAAGCCATGGACCTTACACCCATGGATTCGGATGCCAGTGGTGTGAGTTTCATAAAAAATCACTTGGAAATCATCGTTCTGATATAATGAGCCAGCAAATTGTCAAATTCAACCTCTTCCTGGTCTCCGGTGGCCATGTTTTTCACCATCGCCTTTCCTTCGGCCAGTTCTTTATCGCCTATGATGACTGCCACTTTCGCTTCCATGGTACTGGCGTAGCCCAGGGCCTTTCCCACCTTTCGTCCAAGAAGGTCGATGTCTGCCGAAAACCCCTCATTTCGCAGGGTTGTCATGAGATTCAGGCATCTTCCCCTGGCTTCCTCTGAAACAGGAATAAAGTATGCGTCCAATTTGGGTATTCGATCGGCTTCAATTTCTCTGCACAGTATCAGCCTATCAAAGCCGAAGGCAAAGCCTGTCGAGAAAACACTCTGGCCTCCGAATACTTCTGATAAGGCATAGGCTCCTCCTCCGCATATCTGGTTCTCTGCTCCCAGACCAGCTGCATCAATTTCAAATACCATTCCATTGTAATAGTCAAGGCCTCTGGCTACACCGAGGTCAATAGAATATTCGGAGATGCCGTATTCCTCCAGTCTGTTGACCAGCCTGTCCAGGTAATCGATGGCTTCACAGTCACCACCCAGCATTTCCCGGGCTTCATCTAGAATTTCTTTGCTTCCATGGAGTTTGACAAGTCTGGTGAGTGTGTCCAGCACATTGTTTTCCAGGTCATTTGCACTGAAAAAATTCTCCAGCCCTTCGAAGTCCTTCTTGTCGAAGAACCTGCGAATGTCTGGTTGTTGTGATTCGGTAATGCTGCTCTTCTCGAACAGGGCTTTCAAAACACCCAGATGGCCTATTCTCATGTCATAGGATTTGACACTTACAGCCTCCGTGCATGCTGAGGCCAGTGCCAGAATTTCCGCATCCGCTTCGAGCGAAGGTGCGCCGATTATCTCGGCACCGAACTGGAAGAATTCCCTGTACCTGCCGCTCTGCGGCCTCTCATATCTGAAGCAGTTGCCCACATAGTATAATTTCAGGGGTTTGGGTCTGGTGTGCAGTTCATTGACATAATACCTGATGACAGCCGCCGTAATCTCCGGTCTCAACGATATCTCCCTGCCGCCCTTGTCCTTGAAGGCATACATCTCATCGATGATGCCAGGTCCGGACCTGGCCACGAACAGTTCCGTGTTCTCGAAGGTGGGCGTCATGACCTCCCCGAAGTTGAAGGACCTGGCGGTTTCCCTGAGCTTTGACTCGACAT
>JAGLSY010000148.1 GCA_023135545.1 Thermoplasmata archaeon
TGTCACTGTCGAATCTCTTGTGAGCCACATCGATAGTAACTCCTCTTTCCCTCTCTTCCTTTAGACCGTCCATAACCCAGGCGAATTCGAAACTGGCTTTACCCTTTTCTTCGGCTTCTTTCCTGTATTTGTCTATCACGTGCTGCTCGATAGTACCTGTGTCCAACAGCAACCTGCCTACCAAGGTAGACTTTCCGTGGTCCACATGTCCTATGAAGACTATGTTCAAATGTGGTTTTTCTGCCATTTATATCACTCCAATGGATTTCATCCCTATATCTCTTTAATATATATTTCTTTTTCTTATGCAATTATGCTTGAGTAGTAGTGCTCGTCATAGGGCTCCGGTTTGAGTCCCTTTCTCGTTCTTATCTTGGATACGACATCTGCCTGCAATTCCCTGGGAACCCTCTCGAAGCCGCTGTTCTCGGTCGACCACATCGCCCGGCCTCCGGTAACGCTTCTCATGTCATTCGAGAAGCCGAACATCTCTGCAACAGGTGCTTTGGCCTTGATTGTCGTCATATCGCCATCTTGGGTCATGTCCTCTATAACAGCGCGCCTCTGCTGCATCTCTCCGGTTGCACCGCCCATCACATCCTGGGGCACGCTCACGTACACCATCTGCTTGGGTTCCATGAGTATTCTTCCGGCCTGGCACATGGCCCCGTATATTGCCTGCCTGACTGCAGGAATGACCTGGGCCGGTCCCCTGTGAATTGTATCCTCGTGGAGCTTGGCATCCATGAGCTTGACCTTCATTCCTACGACCTTTTCCTCGGCCAGAGGGCCGCGGTTTATGGCTTCCTTGAAGGCCTCCTTGCACAACTCCATGGTCTCGTGAAGGTACTGGATACCCTTGGTTCCGTCGATGAGCACGTTGGGGCCCTCGAAGACCACTATCTTCTTGGCCTCGTCCTTGGTCAGGCCCAGCTCCTGAAGCTGGGCGGCCATGGCCTTGCCGTCCTTTATCTTGCCCTCCACCTGAAGGGTTCCTTCGCGTATGGCCTTGACAATGCCCTCCTCCAGAGGTGAAACCTGCATGTAGAACCTGTTGTGCTTGTTCGGTGACTTGCCCTCGAAGGGTCGCTCGACCGCCTTCTCGATGGACTCCCTGTAAACGACTATCGGCGGTGAGGACTGGATCTCGACCCCGTATTCGTTTATGATCCTGTATTCCGTGATTTCCAGGTGGAGCTCGCCCATCCCTGACATCAAGTGCTCTCCTGTCTCCTGGTTGATCTCTACATGGATCGATGGGTCGGCCTTTGCCACGGACCTGAGAACTTCCACCAGTTTGGGGAGGTCCCTCATGTGCTTGGCCTCGATGGCAACGGTGACCACTGGCTCCGAGTAGTGAACTATCTTCTCGAAGGCATCCATCTCTGGATCGTCAGAAACTGTAGAACCGGCGATCGCGTCCTTCAGCCCGTTGATTGCAACGATGTTTCCGGCGTCTATCTCCTCTACTGCGATACGGTCAGAGCCCACACACAAGGATACCTGCTGAACCCTATTAGGGTTGGGCATTCCTAAAATGTGAAGTGTCTGGCCCCGTTTTATGCTGCCACTGAACATCCTTCCGATGGCTATCTCCCCGGCATGGGGGTCTATGATTATCTTGGTCACCATGAGTGCGACAGGCCCATCCTTGCTGCATTTCATCATGCTCTGGCCCACCTTCGACTCGATATCCCCGTGCCAGATGTTGGGAATTCTGATTATCTGAGCCTGGACTGGGTTCGGAAGATGCTCGATAACCATGTCGAGAAGTATCTGGTGGATGGGTGCCTTCTTGGACAGGGCTTTCTGCTCGTCCTTGGCACAGTAATCGTAAATCTCCTTGAAGCTGATATTGAATTCTTTCATGTATGGAACGGAGATCGCCCAGTTGTGGTATGCTGAACCGAAGGCAACGCTGCCGTCATCGACCTTGACACCCCATTCCTTCTTGAACTCCGGGGGCACCATCTTCATTATCAGGTCGTTCACACCCTTGATTATCTTGATAAATCTCTCCTGCATTTGTTCAGGAGTAACTTCCAGCTCGTTGATGAGCCTGTC
>JAGLSY010000149.1 GCA_023135545.1 Thermoplasmata archaeon
ATAAGAATTAAATAGTCATATTCATTGTCATTCAATCTATACAAGCCCACAGAGAGTTCAGTGGACAGGAATCGTACCAACATTGGGGAAAAGAACATGGGAATCAAAGTCGCCGTTTCTGGAGTGGGGAATTGTGCCTCATCTATCATTCAAGGTGTAGAGTATTACGGCAAGTTGGACACCACGGAAAGCATACCCGGAATAATGCGCCCCGTTCTTGACAAATACACAATAGGCGACATAGAATTTGTTGCTGCTTTTGATGTCAACAGGGACAAGGTTGGTAAGGACCTGGCCGATGCTATTTTTGCGGAGCCGAATAATACCTGGAAGATTTCCGATGTGGCCCCCAAGGGTGTTGTGGTCCAGAAGGGCCCGGTCCTCGACGGAATAGGAAAGGAATTGAAAAACAAGATTATTGTGGACGACGGCCAGAAGCCGGTTGACGTGGCCCAGGTTCTCAGGGATTCGGGCGCGGAGATGCTCATCAACTATCTGCCTGTTGGAAGCAAGGAGGCCACCATATTCTATACCGAGCAATGTCTTGAAGCCGGATGCGCCTTCGTGAACGCCATACCTGAGTTCATAGCCTCCGAGGAAAGCTGGTCCAACAGGTTCAAGGAGAAAGGATTGCCGATCGCCGGAGACGATATCAAGAGCCAGATAGGCGCTACAATAATCCACAGGGTTCTGGCAGACCTGATACTGAAGAGGGGTGCGATAATCGATGAAAGCTACCAGCTGAACATCGGCGGAAATACCGACTTCCTGAACATGCTGGAATCCGAAAGGCTCACCTCCAAGAGAATCAGTAAAACCGAGGCTGTTACATCTCTTATACCCTACAAGGTGCCAATACGTGTCGGGCCCAGCGATTACGTCGAGTTCCTGGGAGACCAGAAGATCTGCTACATCAATATAGGCGGCAGAAAGTTCGGCAACGCGCCCTTCAAGATCGACCTGAAGCTGAGTGTGGAGGATTCTCCCGACTCTGCCGGGGTCATGATAGACGTTATACGCTCGGTCAAGATAGCACTGGACAGGGGAATCTCCGGGCCTCTTGAGAGCATTTCATCCTACTTCTTCAAGCATCCCCCGAAGCAGTTCCCGGATTCGGTATGCTATAACAAAGTGGAAGATTTTATATCAGGGAAGCTGGACAGGTAAGATAGGAGCTTCAGCATTGCTGAGATTCTCATCCATCCCATTCTTCTGAAAAGGTTACAGTTATTGATATTCAAGGGGAAAAAGGTAAAAACACGCTCATCATACAGTGGTGAGTGGTGGTAGAATGGCTGAGAAATCCATAACTTTGAAGGTTGACCAGGCCCAGAGCCAGTCCGATGTCGGGCTGGGAAAGGCCAGAATAGACACGCAGACGAGGATGAAACTGGGTGTAGATGTGGGGGATGTCATAGAGATAACCGGAAAGAGCTCCACGGCCGCCAAGGTTTACAGGATGCGCCACGAGGATGAGGGAAAGAGGCTTATCAAGATGTGCAATCTCCTCAGGCTCAGCGCGGGAATATCACCCGGCGATAAGGTGGAAGTGAAAAAAGCAGACATGAAACCGGCCAAGAAGATTGTGCTGGCTCCGTCAATATCCCGGGGAATGAAACTGAGATTCAGCGAGGGTATAGAACCCTACATCAAAAGAAGCCTGGGACAGCGACCTTTGGTAAAGGGAGATACTATTCTGATTCCCGGGGTGGGGCTCAGCGGGAATATTCCGTTCAATGTGATGGCCACAAGTCCAAATGGAGTTGTCCAGATAACCGAGGCCACCCACCTGGATATCAAGGATGAGGCTGTGTCGGAAGAGGATGTCATCATGGCGGCTGTCGCCTACGAGGACATCGGAGGACTGGAAGAGGAACTGCAAAGGATTCGGGAGATGATAGAGCTTCCGTTAAAGCACCCCGAGCTTTTCCGCAGGCTGGGCATAGACCCGCCAAAGGGCGTCCTGCTCTACGGACCGCCGGGTACAGGCAAAACCCTCATCGCCAAGGCTGTTGCCCATGAGGCGGGGGCCAATTTCTATTCGATACAGGGACCGGAGATAATAGGAAAATTCTACGGCCAGAGCGAGGAGAAACTACGGGAAAAATTCGAGGAGGCGGAGGCAAACACTCCATCAGTAATCTTCATAGACGAGCTGGATTCCATAGCCCCAAAGAGGGACGAGGTCCAGGGCGAGGTGGAGATAAGGGTGGTTGCCCAGCTGCTTACGTTGATGGACGGGCTCAGCGACCGCGGCAACATGATAGTCATAGCGGCCACCAACCGGGAGGATGCTATTGACCCGGCCCTGAGGCGGCCAGGCAGGTTCGACAGGGAGATAGAGATAGGGGTGCCCAGCAGAAGCGGAAGAAAGGTTATCATGGAGATTCACACCCGCACCATGCCCATAGTCGGAGACGAGGATGAGCGTTCCGAGCTTCTGGATTATCTGGCTTCCATAACCCATGGCTTTGTCGGGGCTGATTTGGCGGCACTGGCACGTGAAGCCGCGATGAAGGCCCTAAGGCGCTATCTGCCGGAGTTCGACCTGGACCAGCCCATTCCCCCGAAGGTCATCGAAAAGATGGTTGTCACGAGGGAGGATTTCATGAATGCCCTAAAAGAAGTGGAGCCAAGTGCCATGAGAGAGGTCATGGTGGAGATACCACAGGTATCCTGGGATGATATCGGAGGATTGGACGATGTCAAGACAATTCTCAAGGAGGCTGTCGAGCTTCCGCTCAAGGATCCGGATTCCTTCAAGCGCATGGGGATCAGGCCGCCCAGGGGCATACTCCTATACGGGCCGCCGGGCACCGGGAAGACATTGCTGGCTAAGGCAGTAGCCTATGAATCCGAGGCAAATTTCATTTCTATTAAAGGGCCTGAGATAATGTCCAAGTGGGTGGGGGAGAGCGAGAAGGCTATCCGGCAGATATTCAAGAAAGCCAAGCAAGTTTCACCTTCCATCGTCTTCCTGGACGAGATAGATTCAATTGCACCGGCAAGGGGAATGAGCCGGGATTCGGGAGTTACCGAAAGGATAGTTAATCAATTGCTGACATCCATTGATGGCATGGAGTCCATGGAAGGCATCGTGGTCATCGGGGCAACCAACAGGCCGGATATCATGGACCATGGCCTCTTAAGGCCGGGAAGGTTCGACAGGCTGGTGTATGTCGGTGTTCCTGACAAGAAGGCCAGGGAAACCATATTCAAAGTTCACACGGCGGACATGCC
>JAGLSY010000015.1 GCA_023135545.1 Thermoplasmata archaeon
GACAGGAGAGGAAGTGCATTGACTTTATGCGGTCTAGCCCTGACAAACCTCGGCCTGAAAAACACCAAAACCTCTCTAGACCAGGCAAAGACCGCCCTTGATATCGCCATTGACATAGAGGTGGTGTCCGTGGAGGGGAAAAGCCGCCGGATACTGGGCCAGATATACAGGGTAATGGAAGACTGGACTCTGGCCGAGGAGATGTTCCAGAAGAGTTTGGAGCTTATGGAGGAGATTGGCAACAACAATGAGCTTGTCTTCACTTATTATGAGCATGCCCTTCTGCAAATAGAACAAGGCCAGCCAGATAAGGCCCGTGAAAATCTAGAAAAGATGTTGCCCATGGTAAAGGAGATGGGAATGAAACTCTGGGAAGAAAAATGCAAGGCAGCGCTTGAAGGGCTTTGAAGATTACAGAAAAAAACACCCTCGTCGAACTTCATTCGAATCCCAAATGAATAATTATCAATAACATTCAGGCCCTCAGCCAGTATAAAAAAGATATACGAGCCCGATGGGATTCGAACCCAAGACCACCCGGTTAAGAGCCGGGCGCTCTACCTAGCTAAGCTACGGGCCCATATGTTATTGCTTTGTTATTTGCGGGCCTGTAGGTTCGGCTACGGGCCCATATGATATTGCCATATTGGCAAACATATTGGCATTTGCAAATCCCCCACAATAGAAGGATATTAAAATAGTTTCTGCAAGTATGAAAGCCTTTACTGCAAAAAGGCCGAGAACGCTCAGTCCTTTAGGGCTGGTAGTTTACAGATTAACCGAAGTGATTATTAACAACAATATCCTTGGCAGGGATAACATTATGCCGGGGTGAAAGCAC
Source organism: Thermoplasmata archaeon (assembly GCA_023135545.1). Classification (GTDB taxonomy): domain Archaea; phylum Thermoplasmatota; class Thermoplasmata; order SG8-5; family JAGLSY01; genus JAGLSY01. The sequence continues at coordinate 842 of JAGLSY010000015.1, forward strand.
GAACAGGAAAACCACGAACAAGATTTTCATATCAGCCATATGCTTTGTCTTATTCTTTTCAATGCTCGTGGGTGTGAGTGGCCAGACCATGCTTTTATCCGAGCCCCAAGAGGTAACTTCCTCCTCGGTTCCGGGCCAGCAGATCGATCCGGCTTCAATAGTGTATGAGGGCGAGGTGTATCTTTTCTGGGCCAGCATCAGCATAGATGCGGCATGGGGCCAGGATTCTGATATCATGCACGCGACATTTGACGGAGAGGAGTGGTCCGAGCACGAGATACTCACGCCCGCCGACACTGGAAACGATTACACTCCATTCCCCATTGTTTTCGGCGGCGATTTGTACATCTTCTGGCAGACTGACGAGTTCACCCTGACGGGCGGCAACCACAGTGATATAGTCTACCGTGTCCATGATGGAAATGGTTGGGGGCCAGCTATCGATGTGACCAAGGATCTCAATGACAATGACGAGTACAATCCATCAGCCGTGGTTTTCGATGGTAGCCTTTATCTCTTTTTCGAATGGTTCAGCACCGCCAGCGTTACCGAGGAGATAGGCATCAGCACCTTCGATGGGGCATCATGGAGTGCCATGACCCGGATAACCGAGGCCAGCGACGGATTGAATGTGAATCCCCGGGCAACCACCCTTCAGGACGAGATAATTCTTGTCTGGGAGACCTATGACACGACCTATGCAGGCAGCGAGGGCGGCAGCGCTGTTGTCGCCACGACATTTGACGGAACAGCCTGGTCCGGCACGATTTTCATATTGGGGGCTCAGGGCGGCCTCAACATACAACCTTACCCCTGCTCCTTTGAAAACAATGTATGCGTGGCTTGGTCCTCCTCCTCCACCGCTCTGTCAACCGGCCAGGATCATGATATTGTCATCAGGTGGTACTCGGGCGGCATCTGGTCTGATAACGTGACCGAGCTAACCCCCGATGATACAGGGGATGACATGGCCCCCGTTATCTTGGTTCATGACGGAACCCTTTACCTTGCCTGGATAACCGATGATACCGGGATATCCGCCGGCACCGACACTGACATTGTGCTGAGGATGTTCGATGGAGCCGAATGGACGCAGCCAGTTGAGTTATCACTAGATGACGGGGAAAGGCCGGACGGGGGTGGCATGACGTACAAGGAACCCTCTCTCGCATTTTACGATGGCAGACTGCAGGTGATATGGGAGACCAATGCAAGCCCCAATGTCGGCGATGCCCGGTCTACCAGTCTCCTCATGATAGAGCTGACACAATCAGATAGTTCCGAAGCCCGGGGCGACACAACCATGATCCTTCTGGCCGGGTTGCTGATTATCGGATGTGTGGCCGGAGCCTACC
>JAGLSY010000150.1 GCA_023135545.1 Thermoplasmata archaeon
TCGATATTCGGCAACTTGGGGCCGAATGGGCCGGTCTCCAGAAGCATGACCTTCTTCTTCTCCAGGACAGGCAGGGAATCCGGGTGGAATGACGGAGCTATAATGCAGTCCAGAAATATTTTTCTCATGTAGCCTGCTGTATCTGTGTCCAGCTCGCGGTTTAGGGCCACGATGCCTCCGTAGGCCGATAAGGGGTCTGCGCCCAGGGCCTTCTGGAATGCCTCGGAAATCGAATTGGAGGTTGCGACCCCACTGGGGTTCATGTGCTTGACTATGACAGCCGTCGGCTCGTCAAAATCCTTGACCATTTCGAAGGTGGCGTCAATGTCCAGTATGTTGTTGAAAGAGAGATCCTTCCCCTTCAACTTCTTCGAATTGGCAATGCAGGGCTCCGGCAGGTCAATGTCAGAATAAAAGGCGGCCTTCTGATATGGATTCTCACCATACCTCAGGTCCTGGATTTTTCTGAAAGGCAGAATGTATCTGGCAGGGTATTCATCGCCGCCAAGTAGCGAGCCCAGCTCTTGGGATATGATTGCATCGTATTCCGCGGTTCTGGAAAAAGCCTCTATGGCCAGCTTTCTTCTGGTATCCAAGGAAACCTCTCCGTCCTCCTTCAGCTCCTTGAGTACCATGTTGTACTGTGCCGGCTCGATAATGATAATAACATTTTCATGATTCTTGGCCGCGGCCCTTATCATGGTGGGCCCACCGATGTCGATGTTTTCGATAGCTTCCTCAACCGTGAAATCATCCTTCCGCATCGTCTCCTCGAATGGATAGAGGTTGACGGCCACCAGGTCAATCGTATCCAGGCCGTGCTTCTTCAACTGCTCCAGATGCTCCTCGTCCCGCTTGGCCAGTATTCCGGCGTGGATGGAGGGATGAAGTGTCTTGACCCTCCCGTCCAGTATCTCGGGAAAGGAAATTATGTCGGAAATGCGCTTGACGTCTATTCCGCCCTCGTGCAGTTCCTTGAAGGTCCCGCCGGTGGAAATGATCTCCCATCCCAGCTCGGCCAGCTCTTTGGCGAATTTCACCACATTGCTCTTGTCCGAAACGCTGATAAGTGCTCTCCTAGGCTCATCGTCCAATCTAACACCTCATACCATGGCCAATTCCCGATATTCGCGGGAACGACCCAACCACCAATAACATTCCGAGTCATAAACCTTATTGAATATTTCTGGTTCGCTGAGAGATGATTTGGCTTTACAACACTCATGCCCGCCATCCGGCCCCCGCGTTGAAACATCCGCTGTGGATGCATCCTTTACCCGCCTTCCATCCCCCGCCGTGCTATCACAACACTGTAACCCATACTGGGTATTACTGGGACCCACGCTGGCACAATACTGGCCCACTTTATGATTATCAATTGCTGTCGTGTTTTCATTATATTTTGTCAAGATCCTCATCACAGTAATTGCACAACTCATTGTGGAGGGCCAGTGCCCTTTCGGCCGCGGTTTCCAGCCCCTTCTCCATCAATTCCCAGGAGGCCTCCTTCCCGGTCTTTCTCCTGTCCGGTGATAAGGGGTCTCCAACCACATTGTCCGAATATGTGACTATTTTCTCTTCGATAGTGGAGGGCATGTAATCCCCATCCGGAAAGCCAAGTCCTTTCGCATCATCCAGAGTCAGCCCGGCCCCGAGATGCTTGCGGGCTATGGCAATAACTCTTTCATCGATTTCCCTTCTTTCAAGGATTTCCACACCCCTGACAAGATGCCAGATATCGTGTGTTATGCTCCTCCCCACATCATGAAGCAATGCCCCGGCAGTTATCAAATCCAAATTTGCATCACATAAAACTCCGATTTTGGAGGCCAGCGCCTCTACGGCAAAGCAATGTTCTATAACGGCAGGCTCGCATCCCTCCTCCTCGAGTATCCGGATGCACTCCTGTCTGGAAGGCAAAGCCCCTATTCTTCCACCACCTTCTTCCCCTCGTTGCTGGGTATTATTTTCATCTTGCCCTCGAAATTCCTCAGGGCCCTTCCCTCAAAAATGCGGTCCAAGAAGATAGCCAGCGCCGCAACCTCCGAATGGGGCTGGTTGCCCACTGAGACATTGAAATCCGCAATCTTGTAAACATCGCCTGGCACCTTCTCCGCGCCCACCACGACCAGAATATCATTGTTATCCTGAATGGCTTTGATGGATGCCACCGCTTCTTCAAGTTCCATACCGTACATGGTCAAGTGAACTATCGTTCCCTCCCACTCTTTCAAGACCTTTCTCCAGCTGATGCCAGTCTCCAAAATTACACCATTACCAAACCTGTCGTTGACACCGTTGAAATTCGCCTCCAGCTCCCTGTCTGAGGTGTCCACCAAAATCTTATCTGCCCTGAAGGCCCTGGCGACCAGGCTGACATGGGTGGTAATTCTCTTGTCCCGCTCTGGGCGGTGGCCTATCCGAAGAACCGTTATCATGATCGCTCCTCTTTTTCTGGCTTTGCAGCTCCGTACCACATAAAAACTTCTCGATATAACTAATTTTCATCAGTTGACTGTAAAAATATTGAAAAAATTTTATTCCTCGTATTTCTCGATTCTGTGACCCCTGTATTCCAACTCGGCCGAGCGCTTGACCAGTGCCTTCAGCATGGTGGCCGATACATTCAACTCCTCGGACACGTCACCGGCAAAAACCCCGTCCTCAACCACCATACTGGTTATTATTTCCTCGATCTTCTTGAACTCCTTGTCCGGCATGCCTGCTGCAGCAATAATATCGCTGATTTCGAAGACAGATGCCGAGGTGTTTATGTGGAATGATGAATAATAGGTGTGATATGCCTTGACCGGCTTTTCAGTGCTGTCCTCTCCCGGCTGCTGCCAGCGTGTCTCCACCAGGTTCATTTTCTCGAAGATTCGCAGGGCCTTTTTTCCGTCCTTGCCGAACTTTTCCTCGATGTAGTTGACCGTCCTCCATTCCACGGAGATCTCCTTGAATATTTCCCTTTTCAGCTCCGTGTCAACAGCCCTGAAGACAGAGATAAGCTCTGCTGGTTCATTGATTACTTTAATCCGATTCATGAAATATCTAACCCCATACCGACTTATAACGATATAAAACTGTCTGAACCAACTACCTATGCAATAAAAAACAAAGCGCCGAGAGGGAGATTTTCAACGAAGTGGAGGCAGTTTTATCAATCCGAAAAAGCAAGTTTTTCGGACGCTGGACCTATCGCTTCGTTTGGCTCACCAAACTCCGCTTACGGGCCGCGCCTCGATGAACGTTGCTGCGCATCGTTCATCTTCGATTTGAACTCCCGAGTGGTAACCCACACAAGCTTTCCAGGCTTGCGCCCTACCAGGCTGAGCTATCTCGGCACGATTCAGGGATTAAAGGCTCGATATATAGATTTGTCGCTGCGCAATCTGGCAATCAATCCATATCATCGGCCTTTTTCAAGGCTTCCTTGACCTTGGCATAGCAAACATCCAGATTTTGCTCGGCCTTCTTGAATATCTCCTTTATCGAAACCCTGCGGTATCGGTATGAGTAGCCTCTGGGGCTGCCAGGTTGTTTTTCCTTGTAGCAGACACCGGACGACACCAGCTTTTCAAGGCTCCGGTGTGCCGTCGACCTGTCCTTGCCTATGGCCTCTCCGATCCGTGCTGCGGTGATACCACCAGTCCTCGGAAGATTATCAAGAACCCGTATATCTGTATCGGTCAGGTTGTGCAGGCACTTGACAACATCCAAGCAGGTCAATGATTCGGGGTCCATTTTTGTTAACTCGCCAAATTTTTCCAACATTTAATTCACCTCAAACATTGCCTCAAATAAATAGGTCTATCAAAATGTCTTTCTTCTCCTGTCATGTTTATCCTCCATTATCACTAGGTTGTGTATGATATAGGCACACCCTTACACTATATAAATAATTATGACCTAATTATCATTTTACGAAATTAAAAAAATATATGAGGCCGAGGGGGAGATTCAAACGGAAGCCTTTTCTTTTGCCCTCGCTCCTCTGGCTCACCCTCCAAAAGAACAAGGTTTCCAATCCAAAAGGAAAACTCGGGTTCACCTGCTCGCTCGGGAATTTTTTGATAATAAAAAAAGGCCGAGGGGGAGATTTGAACTCCCGTTTGAGGCTCTGCAGGCCCCCACATAGCCGCTATGTTACCTCGGCGCTATGTTATTGAGTGTTAGCAGCCGCGCCAAGGAACATCGCAAAAACACTGGTATTTAACTGGGGTATTATTTTGCTCGTGTTACCTCGGCCTGTGCATTTTTGCATTTGGCCGCTTGTTGTTCAATATATTCTCACATATTAACTAAGCATCAATGAAAACACATTTAATATTAAATATTGTTCATTGAAAAAGGCACCTATAGGAATTGTTATAACCCTCAATCACATACGTTTCGTTTCCATGAAAGAAGAGGTTTTGCAGGTACTTATAGACCACGGCACACTTATAGAGCCAGATGCTGTAAATTTCATATTATCACAGAAGGATCCGAAGGCATTCATCAAAGAATTTCTGGAGGGACGGGCCGCCCTTCCCTTGGTTCTCAGTCTCAAGGACTTCAGAACAACCGAATCCGTATTGTCATATGAAACCGAATCCCAGTCCGCGGAAAAAAATGGGGACGAGTCCATTGGGGAGGAAGAGAAGCCAGACGGGGAAAGGAGAAAGTTTGAGGAGACGGGAGGGTTGGACGCTCGGCCTGAATCCCAGACCACCTTGCCGGAACCCGAAATCATCAAACCCGAGGTCCAGAAGCCTGTGAAATCCCCCCCCGAATCAAAAGATATCGAAACGGTAAGGGAAAGCGGGGTCGTGGTTATTTCTGATATAACCGGTAACAGCACCTGCGAGGCAAATATAGACAATTTTGCCAGATACTTCAAAGATAGGTACCTTACTCTCAGAAGGATAATCAGGAAATGGCAGAGGATGAGGTCGTCCATCACTATAGAGAAGGCCATGAAGAAGGAGGGAGAGGTAAGGATTATAGGCATGGTTAACGAGGTTGCCCAGACCAAGAACGGCCACACCACCATGCATGTGGAGGATGACACCGGAAAGATATTTGTCCTAATACCCAAGGGGAACCCGCTTCAGTCGATGTCCATTATCAACGATGAGGTGATAGGCATCATAGGCCAAGTTAAGAAAAGAAAGGATGGATACAGGTCCAACGAGGATCCAATAATGCTTCTCCCGGATGAGATAATCAAGCCGGACATACCTGTCAACCAGTCACCGAACAGGGCAGATAATGATGTCGAGGTTCTTTTCCTGGCCGATATTCATATTGGAAGCAAGCATTTTCTGAGCGAGGAATGGGCCAGATTTTCTGCCTGGCTGAAAGATAGTGATGAGGCATCCAAGGTGAAATACATGGTTGTCGCAGGAGACCTGGTGGACGGCATAGGAATATATCCGAACCAAAAAAACGAGCTGGACATACCCGACATCATGGAGCAGTACGCCACCATCGGGAGAATGCTTGAAGATTTGCCAGACCACATCGAGATAATACTTCAGCCAGGCAACCACGATGCCGTGAGATCGGCCGAACCCCAGCCGGCCCTTGACCATGAAATACAGACCCTATTCAATGGCAGCGGAAATCTCCGTTTTGTAGGCAATCCCTGTTACTTCTCCATCGAGGGGGTGAATGTTCTCTCCTATCACGGAAAAAGCATGGACGATTTCATAATGGATGTCCCCAAACTGTCCTATGATGAACCAATAGAAGTGATGAAGGAGATGCTGAAGCTGCGACACCTGGCCCCCATATACGGAGGAAAGAACCACATCGCGCCCGAGGATAAGGATTACCTGATAATCAACCCGGTGCCGGATATCTTTGTTACCGGCCACGTGCACGGTACCGACGTCGATACATACAGGGGCGTGATGATGATAAACGCATCTGCCTGGCAGTCACAGACACCCTTCCAGCTCATGCACAATTTTAATCCGGACCCGGCAAAGGCCATCTGCGTGAACCTCATGACCGGGAAATGTAAGGTACTGGACTTCAGCAGTTGAACAGGCGTGCTGAAACATTTTCCATTGGTGCACTCTTTACCCTCCTACCACCCCCCACCATACTGGAACATCAATATGACCCACACTGGCAACTACTGGGACCCCCGCTAGCACATTGATAGGACCCAATTTAGAAATGTTGTGTTTTGATTATTAAAACAAAAAACCAAGGTTTCTCTATTTAACCTCGCCATCCAGGTTAATTTCTCCGATAATCACCCTGGTTGAAGCGATTGGCTTTCCGTCCTCGGCCAGCACTATGTCGATTTCCACAATTTCCAGAGGCTTCAACCCGCTCTTCTCCCTCGCCCAGTTCATTGCATCGGCCATTTCTCTCGTGTTCTTGGACACGACAATTGCATCATAGTTATACGTGGCAGCCGGGCCGAAGGGGTCGTTTATCTCGGTTATGGTAAAACTCTTTCCATCAGATAGTTTCAGTGCCTCATCCATCAACCGCTGCTCCCTAAGTTCATAAGACTCGACAACGACATTCCTGTACCTGTTGGCCATCTCGTCGGATGTTAGACCAATATGAATGTAATCCCCTATCTCAAAGGCCTTTTCAAGAAGTGCCATGTGGCCCTTGTGAAAGACGTTGAATGTTCCGGCAACAGCCACCTTTCTCATACTGCTTCCCCTGTCATAATCACGCTGAAAAGAGGGCGAAGACCATCATTGCCACGGCTATGAACATCATGATCAGGAGCTGATTCTTTTTCTTCCTCATCATTTCAGTATGCTCTCCTTTGCATGTGTCATTACAAAAGGTATCGTCAGCAGGTATGGCTTTCCCGCACATCCTGCAGTGCTTGTGTTGCAGCAATTTCTCGGCCATTTAATTCCTCCGTTATCGCATTCCGAACCTCTCGGTTCCCTCGAGCTTTTGAATGTGCGAATGCGATTCGCACATTCAATCACCCTCCAAAGAGCTTGCCCAGCACCCCTTTCTTCTCCATGGGCGGTATCTCGGCTTTGATCTCTTCTCCCGTCGCCCCATCCAATATTAGTTCATATGTCTTTCCAC
>JAGLSY010000151.1 GCA_023135545.1 Thermoplasmata archaeon
AGCTTCCTGGCAAGCCGCAGGTCGTCAAGGGTTATTGGCTCCCGGAATTCCAGAGGGCCGATGACCACCGGCCTTTCCTTCATCCTTATTCCCTTCAGTTTGCCGGCAAAAAGGCTGACCATGTCATTCCTCGTCTGGCCATCCGATATTATATCTATGCCAGCACCAATTTGCAAATTAACGGCTTCCTCCAGGCTGGTTTTGAAGGGGTCATGGTTCCAATTTTTCCCGATTTCATTCCCTGATTCCTCATCCTCATTTTGCTCTATACCAATATGGTAGCTCCTCATGAAAATATCGCCTGTAGGGCGGGAAGGAAAGCTGCCAACAACCGTGGTTTTGATCTTATGCTGGCTCACTTCAATCTCCTCTTTGGATGATGGTCCGGAATCTCCACACCGAAGTAATCCTCGGCCCCCTCGGCCATGAACTTATCCACCATTGCCACGAAGGGAAAGACGCGGCCGGCATTCCTCATTGGCCCGTAAATCGCGTAATCGGCTCCCAGGATGACGGGCATGGCATTTGCCCCTATGTCGCAGTTGAGATAGACATCCCTGTTGGTTTTTCTGTACTCCTTCATCCAGAGCCAGGATTCCACGGTGTTGTGAATCGCACATCCGGTCGGCCGTCCCCATTTATTCTTCATGACCGGTATGGCCCTCAGTGTTTCGGCAACATTATGGTCAAATGGTGTCGCTCCGGTATCGACCAGTATATTTTTTATTCCCGCATCAATGGCTATATCAATGATGCCTTTTTCAAGGAGGCCGGCACCGCTTTCCAGAACCTCCACCCTTCCGTCCGTGCTCATGTTCCTCGGGTTGTAGCCCAGGACAATGGCACATCCCGGCGAGTACTCTTTCAGGGCTTCCAACTCAGCTTCCCCAAGTCCCAGGTTGAGCGAATTGTAGATGAGCCTGGAGGATATGCCGGTCTCCCCGGCGTATCTTAGCACGTGGGCCTTGACATCGCTCTCCGGCACGTCGATGCATATCGGCCTGTCGCCGGGTATCCTGTCAAGGACGAATCCCAGTCGAATCTCGGCTTGCTCCTCCGAGCCTATAAAAATGTCAATTACACCTGGGTTTCCGGTAAGCTGGCTCATCTCCTCCTGGGTGTTGATGAATCCCTCAGCTTCGGCCATGGCCTCGGGCTCGTGAGTCCGGTATTTCTTCCCGTAGAAAACCGTTCCGAAAAGCACGGTCGGCAACTCGCCTGGCTGTCCGCCAAGTTTAACATCACCTATTGTCACGATCTTCTGCTCTTTTGAGAAATTTAACATTTATTACTCCTCCTTCGGCATCTCGTCAAATTCCAGAAAGGGGTCAAGGAGCAAATCCTTGTGAAACCCTATCTTTCCGGTCAGTCTTTTAAGTGCTGGCCTGTCGCTCTTATTGTCGCTGATAATGTCAACTATGAAGGCCTCGCCATAGGATTCATGACCTGCGGCCAGCTCCTTTTCCACGGCCTTCATTATCTCGGCCTTGTCTCTCACATCTATCATATCGACGATGGTCACCTGGCCCCGGAAACGCTCTATCGCATCCTCCCCGATATTCTCGATGAAGGGAACCGCGCCCTTTGCACCGGATATCCTTCCGTTCTCGTCCAGCCCGTCCTTGTGAAGCGACAAAATACTGTGGCCAGACCTGTGCCCCCGCACCTCCTCGCCGCATAGAATAAGTATTCTGATGTTGGGATTGGAAATCACATTGGCGACCACCTTTTCGATTCCCAGGTTCTCGGTCTTCATGTGGCCCCAGATTGCCACTTTATCTTTTGGAAAATCAATCTGGCTGGCCAATGTCACTATTGCCACCGGGCTGTCCGGGTTGCCTATTATGTATTCTCCTCTCCATGGATAGATGGTTTTTGCCTCCTTGGCTGTGTGGGGACTATCTTTGTTGCACTTAAATATTTTGACCTCCCGTCCTGGTTCGAAATACGTCTGCCTTTCTATCCTTCAGAATAGGTAATTTGGTTCTATATTATGATAAATACATGTAAAAGGCCATTATCTCTATATCAAAAATAAAATACACGAGCTATATTATTAATTCTTGGTGGAAGGAAAGGTATTTATTTGTGGACGAAATGCCGGTAATTGTGTGAAGGGGCAAAATTATACCCTTCGGGGTACTATTTTAACTCTTCTTCCCACACCCCCTTCACACACCCTATCTACCTTTTTGTTGGTTCTTCTTGGTGTTGGTTTTGTCTTTGGACATGCCTATTTTCTTATCTATAGTTAACATGTGCATATAAACACGCACCCAGGCTTTCCTGTGTTGGCTCTCTATCAATGTTAAAATGTAGATATTTTCTGTCAAAAATCACCATAACCTAATACCTAAGGCGAAAGTTTTAAACCATCAGCGAACAATGTATTTCATAGGTAAGGTCGGAAGAAAGTGTTATTATCCTTCCACTTCTCTCGGCTCTTTCTCCATTCTGGCCTTGCCTACTCTATTGTTATAAATTTTTGAACATCTTCGATTTGTAGGCGAGATAGGTTTGTTATATGGGGTGTGGATAAGGACCCCGCCCTTCGGACGGGGCTTCATTTGAGCCCCTCGCTCGCTTATGCGAGGGGTAATTTTTCTGCATATCATTGCTGTCACCCGCTAGCACATCCGAATCAAATACTTTGTTTGGAATTGTTGATAATCGTATTAGATTTTCTGGTCGCGTACAGATGAAGATTAAACGCGCAACCAGAATAACAAAACCCCGCCTCTGCGTGGCTCGAGATTGCGCTCGCGTAGCTCGTCGCAACCCGTGGCCAGCAAGCTGGCCTGGGCGGGGCATGTTGTTGATATCTGTTGCGTTTTGTTGAGATAATCTTGCTGGATAATGCTTCACCCACCCCATCTATCGTTAACCCCCCACCCGGCTCCTCCGCTGGCTCGACCCGTCCCCCTCTCGCCTGCTCGGAGCAGACCGGCTTAACAAACCCATTGATTCCACATAATGATATTAATTTTAAAAGGTAATTCTATTATTGTATCATAAGACTCATCATTGATTACGACTAAATCATTATATTTTTCGTCAATAGTAATATTAAAATCTTGTCCATTTGTTATGAAATGGCCTGTAATTTTATTTTCATCACCCAATAACTTTATGTTTTGTACTCCTAGCTCTGATGAATTAATCTCCCAATAAAAACAAAAATTATATTGAAAAGAAAAATTCTCTTTAAGACAAATCCCATCTTCTACAGGTGAATAAATACCTCTAAAACTTCCATTTCTTTCTTCAGATCTTATAAAATTGTACGTAAGGCGATTAATGCCCGATGAGTTTTCAACTTCAATAATAAAATGAAATGTATCATTATTAATGCTTGAAATATCTGAGGCAGATAAATTTAATTCATCAGCAGATATAAACTTGGATTCTTTTTCAATATAAAGGCCAGTATACTGAGAACTGGGATAATTCGGCTCGTAAACCGTATAATAAAATGCTTGGATGATAATACCCGAAATTAAAATTATGATTAAGAGCTTAAGTCCTTTTACTGGCTTCTTTGCTTTCCGATGTTCTAAGAGAAGGTAAAATATAATTAGAGTTATGGAAATCGTAATAATAATGCTAATAAATAGAAATGGGCGAGTATAATCAATTGCTATTGCGTGGGCTATCATAACATGTAATTCTAAAAGTTATATATTATTTAAACAAATTGGTACATTGTTTTGTAAAAGGGTTTTATTTGTAAACCTTCTTGATGTTCTTGGCCAGTCTCTCGCTGATGCCTTTTACTTCTGTGAGGTCTTCCACCTTGGCCTTTTCCAGGTCCTTGAAGGTCTTGAAGCCCGCCTCGTAGATTGCCTCTGATTTGGAGAAGCCAAGCCCCGGAACCCCGACAAGGGCGTTGACGAATTCCTTCTGGCTTATCTCCTCTGATTTGTCTTTGTCCTTGCCTTTCCCCTTGCCCTTTTTCTTCTTCTTTCCTTTCTTACCCTTTTTCTTCTTCTTTTTTGGGGGTGCCAGAACATCCTCCATCTTTTCGATGATGGCCTCTTCCTTGTCCTCGGTCTTGAACTCTGTTCCGCATTTATCGCAGAACTTATCGTCGATATTGCCGATGGCATCGCAGGCCGGGCATCTGAACTCCTCTCCGGCGATCTCCTCTTCCTCCAGTTTCTCGGCTTCCTCTATGCCGGACCTGTCCTCCTCGATTTTCTCTTCTGGCTTTTCCACCTCCTTTTCCAGCCTTCTGACCGCCGCGTCGCGGTTCCTGATGGCATCCCTGAACCCGGGCTCGATTCCCAGGGCTCTTTCAAAGCACTCCAATGCATAGACGTGCTCCTCCATTCTGGACAATGCGATTCCTTTGTTGTTCCACGCTTCGGGATACTCCTCATCCATCTCGATGGCCTTGTCAAATGCCTGGATGGCCTCGTCCAATTTGTCATCGCTGAGAAGAGCAAAGCCCTTGTTATTCAGCATCATTGGGGTCTCGTTGATAGATAGAGCCCTGTCAAAGCACGATACGGCCTCCGTGAACCTGTCCATCTCGTAAAGGGCCGAGCCCTTGCTGGCCCATGTCCTGGCGTTCTCCGGGTCTATGTC
>JAGLSY010000152.1 GCA_023135545.1 Thermoplasmata archaeon
GCATTTCCCTTGTTGCACCAGGCCTCCGCAAAGTCCGGGTCGATCTGTATCGCCCTGTCGAAGCAGAGAACCGCGTCGTCATGCTTTCCGGTCTCCAGCAGAGCCGCGCCCTCGGCATTCCATACCTCGGCCATCTCCGGGGCCAGTTCGATCGCCCTGTCAAAGCTCTCCACGGCCTTTTGAATGTCTCCCAGACTGAGAAGGATGTTGCCGCGCTCAATCCATAGTATTGGCTCGGCATCCTCCAGTTCCAGCAGTTTGTCATTGACCTTCAATGCCTCGTCGTAGTCCTTGATCTCGATAAGTGCAGAGGCCTTGTTCATGAGGGCGGATGTGTTGTCCGGCTCCTTCTTCAGAATGGTGTTATAATCTTCAATGGCATCGTCGAACCTGCCCATCAGGAAAAGCAGGTTTGCCTTCTCAAGTCTCAACCCGGGACGTTCCTCCACTTCCAGCGCTTCGTTCATGCAGTCCAGTGCCTCGTCATACCTCATCAGACTGACCAGTAATTTTCCCTTCTCGAAGGCTCTAGCCTCCTCATCAAGCTCCATTTCCAGGGCTTCTTTTTCCTCGATGGCCTCAAGTTCTGGGGGCTCGCCGGCAGGAAGTTCTGGCTCGGGCAGAATATCCTCCTCCTCCTCATCGGCCAGATAGGCACCGCACTCGCCGCACTCGTCAACATCCTCATCCACCTCGGCCCCGCATTCGGAGCAGAAGAACATTCCAACTTCTCCCGGCTTCACGGTTTCGGGCTCTGGCAGGATGACTTCCTCTCCGCAGTTGAAGCAGAACTTCGCATTGTCGTTGAGATCGGCACTGCATTTTGCACAGGAGCCGGGGACCAAGGGAGCTTCATCACCCATCATGATATCTGCGAAATCATCGGTCAATGCCTTTTCATCGGTCTTAGGCTTCGGAGATGCTTTCTCCGCTTCCCTGGCCAGCCTTTCCTTCTCTTCTTCCTCGGCCTTGGCTAATTTTTCCTTCTCCTCTTCTTCGGCCCTGGCCTTTTCCTCCTCCTGGGCCTTCAACTCCTTTTCTCTCGCCAATCTTTCCTCTTCTTCCCTTACCCTTTTTTCTTCCTCTTCCTTCAATCTGGTCTCATCCATGTCCTTCAAGGCGGCCTCGGCCTTTTCCTTCTCATCGGCGGCCAGTGTCCAGGCTGGCTTCAGGACAAGAGAGCTATTGAAAGTGTCAATGGCCTTCCTATATTGCTCCATTGCCGCAAGGGCTATGCCCTTCTGGTAATATATCTCGGGGCTTTTCTCGATGCCAAGAACCCTGTCATAGCACAGTATGGCATCCTCGTATCTCTCCATCTCGTGAAGGAGCAAGGCCTTGTTGAGCCAAGCATCCTTGTAATCATCCTTTTCATCGATGGCCTTGTCAAAGGAATCCAATGCCCCCCCGTAATCCTTCAGGTGCTTGAGGGCCACCCCTTTGTTGTTTAGAACATTGACATGCTTTGGCTCCAGATACAGAACCCTGTCGTAGCACAGGACCGCCTCCTCGAATTTGCCTTGCTCGTGAAGTGTGGCCCCCTTGTTGTTCCAGGCTTTTGTGAAGTTGGGGTTGATGTCCAGTGCCCTGTCATAGCACTGTATCTCTTCATCAAACTTCTGTAAATTGTAATATATCGCACCCAGGTTGTACCATGACTCCTCGCTGTCCGGGTTGACCTCCAGTGCCTTCTTGAAGCATCCGGCCGCCTCCTCAAATCTTTCCATCGCGCTCAGGACATTTCCCTTCATTATCCAGGCTATGTCGTAGTTGGGCTTCATCTTCAGGGCGTTGTCGTAGTACTCGATGGCCTTCTTGTAATTTCCCGAATTGAAGAAATCGTTGCCCCAGGTCATCTGGTTTTCCAGCTCGTCGATGCTGGGCAAGAAACGCTCGCCATCCTGCTGGATGACCTTTCTGGTTTCCTGCTTTTTCAGTTCCCTATCCAGTTCCATCTCTTTCAGGAGGAGTCCGAACTTCTCTCCATCAGCGATGCTTACACCCAGCAGGTCCGCGTACTTGTATGCATCCTTGGTGAAAAAGGCCGTGGAGATGAATATCACCCTCATGTCCACCCCACCCTTCTTTCTGCCCACCATCTTCTGGATTTCCTCGGGGCCAGTATCTTTATTTCCACGTTTAAGTCTGATGATGAACGGAATGGTAATTCCATCTATCTCGCGCATTGCTTCAATCTCGACAT
This sequence comes from Thermoplasmata archaeon, assembly GCA_023135545.1. Classification (GTDB taxonomy): domain Archaea; phylum Thermoplasmatota; class Thermoplasmata; order SG8-5; family JAGLSY01; genus JAGLSY01. The sequence goes on from JAGLSY010000152.1 coordinate 2,204, forward strand.
CGTCTGCTCTGACACGGGAGTCGGTTATCGTGAACTCCATCTTTTCCAGGAGTCTGTTGGCCAGCATGCGGAATTCTTCGGTATCAAGGTTTTTGATTATCTCCATGAGATATTCCTGCCCCATCTTCAGCCCTCCTTCTCCATCCGCTTGTTGCTTCTGTTCTTCCATGATTTTGCCTCTTCGAAGGTCGGGTCAAGGCTGAGCACCTTGTCAAAGCTCTTTATGGCCTCTCTGTACTTTTCGGCCTCGTGGAGGGTTATGCCCCGGGCCAGCCAGTTCTTGGCGTTGTCCTTTCCAATCTTTACGGCATAGTCCATGGATTTTATGGCATCATCGTATTTTCCGATATCCTTCTGGGCAACACCCAGCAATCTCCAGAAATAATCACTTTCAGGCTCCACCTTCAGGGCCTGCCGGTACAGTTTCATGGCCTCGTTGTAGGCCCCGTTGTTGTACATCAGCCGCCCTTTCCCGATTATGGCATCCGTGTTTTCATCATCGATTTCAACGGCATGGTCATAGGCTTCCCTGGATTCCTCTATCTTGCCCTGCTCCCGGTGAACGTGGCCCTTGAGCGTTAGTGCCCGGCTGTCGTCCGGATACATCTTGAGAACATTGTCCAGCGCCTGCATTGAGGCTCCCCATTTGCCTTTCTTGAGCAGTATCTCGGCCCTTCCCGTGAGGGCATCAGAGTTGGTGGGCGCGAATTCCAGAAGTCCCTTGTAAACATCCTCGGCCTCGTCCAGCTTGGCCTTGCCCATGAGCATATCGCCCTTCTTCACCCAGGCATACTCGTATTCTTCATCATAGCTTATTGCCTTGTCATAGAACTGGAGGGCTCCGCCCCACCGCCCTTTTACAGAGAGTACATCTGCCTTTTTGGCCCATGCCTCCGGATCTTCCGGGTCGATATCCGTTACCTTCTCATAGCACTTGTAGGCCTCGTCATGCCTTTCCAGGCCAAAGAAACCGTCACCGATTCCCATCCAGGCATCTTTGTTATCTTCATCTTTCTCTATGACACCGTTGAAGCACACTATCGCATCCTCGTGTTCCTCGGTTTCCAGGTTCAGGAATCCCTTGATGAGACGGGCATCTATCAGGCCGGAATCCAGCTCAATGGCCTTATCCAGTGCCTCCTCTGCCTCATCATAATCCTCCAGCTCGAACAGGGCCTTTCCTTTCAGGAACCATGCCTCGGCCAGGCCATCATTGATCTTCAGTGATTTGTTGAGGGCGCTCAATGCCTCGTCTTCCCGCCCCAGGGTAATAAGGATGTCCCCCTTCCTCACAAGGAACACGTAATTGTCCGGGTTGAGGTTGATGCCGGTATCATAGCAGAGCAGGGCGCTTTCCTCGTCATCCTCCAGGAGAAGTTCCTCGGCCCTGTCAAATAAGGCCTTTTCGTCATCTGACATGGCCCCCTCGCCGTATACCTCCTCATCCAGCCCGGTATCCAGCTCTTCTTCGATATCCGGGATTTCATCGATATCTGGCTCATCCTCCTCGTCAGAATCGTCATCATCCTCTGGTTCCTCTTCCTCATCTTCGTCGTCCCCGGGTAGAAGTTCCTCCAGATCGGCCTCGGTCTTCAGCTCCTCGACGTTGATCTCTTCCTCGATATCGGATACGTCTTCCAATTCGTCTAATTCGCTTTCTTCGGATGGGATAGGCTCGGGTATATCCTCTTTCGGGGTATCCGGCTCTTCCTTCTCGGGGCCGCCCATCTTTGTGAAAACATCGTCAATGTTCTGGAGTTCGTCCTCTGCATCATCCTCTTCCGATTCCTCTGGTTCGGTCATCAATTCTTCTTCAGGTGATGCGGGCCAGTCATCTACTTCAGACCCGTCTTCTATATCATCCTCTTCTGTCTCCATCTCTATTTCCAGCTCTTCTGGCTCTATGCTCACTTCTTCAACAGGAGGCTCCTCAATTACATCTTCCAGTTCTTGCTCCATCTCTATTTCCAGCTCTTCCGGTTCGATGCTCACTTCTTCAACAGGAGGCTCTTCAATCACATCTTCTGCCTCTTCCGGCTCCGATATGAGTTCTTCTGGTTCTTTGACTTCATCAACCTCTGGCTCCGGGGCCTTCGGAATCTCCGGCAATGGTTCCGGCTCCAGCCGCCTGATGAATTTGGGTCTGAAGGTTATGGACTTGGCCAGGTCATAGCATTCCACGGCCTCGTCGATCTTGCCCAGCTTGGTGAGGGCATCCCCCTTCCCGACCAGTGCCTCTGGGTTGTTCTCTTCCAATTTCAATGAGTAATCGTAACACATGATGGCCTCGTTGTACTTTTCGATGGAGGCCAATGCATCTCCCTTGTGCTTCCAGATGTTCGCCTCCTTGGGCGAGAGCAGAAGTGCCTTGTCATAACTCCGGAGCGCGTCTTCTTCCTCGCCAACATGGAAATGGGCGGTTCCCTTGACGCTCCAGATAATTCCATCTTCCTGGTTACTGTCCAGGTAATCGTTGCTGGCCTTGATGGCCTCCTCGTATTTTCTCATAGTGTAGAGAACGACAATGGAATTTCTCTTGGCCGGCATGTATTCCCCGTCGATATCCAGGGCTCTCTGATACTGCTTTATGGCATTCTCGGCACAGCCAGATAATATTCTCTCAGTATCTTTCTCATCGAGGGCCTTGTTGTTCGTCAGGCCGCTGACATTTAGCCAGGATATGTTGCCTATCATGGTTTCGGCCTTCGCATCAAAATCAAGTTCGGTGAATTCCTCGTGAAGTTCATCGGCCAGTTCTCTCAGTTGATTGCCGATTTCCACGGCCTCCTTTGTTATGAGAACTTCCTCCTCCGGCTCTATCTGGACCGGAATGCCCAGGTGATGCAGAAATCGCTTGATCTTCGATACCTGACGGTCTATATTCTCCTCGTCCTCGATGTTCTGGTCAATCTTTTCCAGCTCATTATTCAGGTGGCTCATCGCTCCGAAGGAGAGAACCTGGGTGGATG
>JAGLSY010000153.1 GCA_023135545.1 Thermoplasmata archaeon
CAGGAGGGTGAGCCAGCGCAGAAAAACACTAAAAGAAAAAAGCGGGGAGAAGCCTTTCTATGGTCTGCAGTTCCATCCCGAAGTTGAACATACCGAGTTCGGAGAGGAAATATTTAAGAATTTTATGAACATTTGCAAGGAATTGAAATAGAGATGCGCTTGCTGGCTTTTCTCTATGCCCACCTTCCGACCCCCGCCATACTGGCTTGCTACTGAGACCCACACTGTGTAATACTGTGACCCACACTGCGTAATACTGTGACCCACTTTTGGAAGAAAATATGGTTTTAAGACTATTGTTTCAACTTGTTTTCAATATCCTCGACGAGTTTGCTGGACGAAACCCCGGTCATCGACATCAAGCCATACACCAAATCCTGCGTCAAGGAGATTCAAAAGTTCGGCTGGATAGGTCACAAATATCCTAATGCAAAAACCTAGTTCATCGGGTGTAATCCAATTTATAATACGGGCACGGGGTCCTCACCATACCTGAATAATAGGTGTAATTGCCCCTGGTGCATTGACCGCCTTTGTTGTATACGCATTTATTACAACCTAGATTTTTCATACTCTTCCATTATAAATATTGATTCTTGGATATTTAACCTTTGCGTTGGATTCCTACCATTTTCCCAGAGGTATGCTAGATAATACTGGGCTCCTCTCTGTGCAGGTATTTTATTTCAACTTATTTTCAATATCCTCGACGAGCTGGCTGGCTGCCGTGTAGGGGTCGATTTTTCTGGCCAAGATGTCATTCACCATCTTGTCAAACTGCTCCCTGTCGATCATGTCATCTGCCAGCCTGTTCAGATGGCCTCTTATCAGTGTGTTTAGTTCCTCCCTTATCCCCATCTCCACCATCTTCTCGAACTTGCCGCTGGCCTTCAGATACTTGTAGTGCTCCTCCACTTTTTCCAGAAGGACGTCTACTCCCTGGTCGGTCCGTGCAACCGTCTGTAATATGGGCGGCTCCCATTCCGGCTTTTCCGGGTTGAGGCCCAGCATGGCCTGGATCTCCATGGCCGTCTTGTCCGCCCCCTCCCTGTCGGCCTTGTTAATGACGAAGATATCGGCGATCTCCATGATACCGGCCTTGATGGTCTGGATCTCGTCTCCGAGGCCGGGCATCTCCACGATGACGGTCGTGTGGGCGTGGCTTACTATCTCGACTTCTGACTGGCCAGCTCCAACAGTCTCCAGAATGACAACATCCATGCCGAAGGCGTCCAGCACCTTGACCGCTCCGGATGCCGCCCTCGACAATCCTCCGAGATGACCCCTGGTGCCCATACTTCTTATGAAAACTCCCTCATCCAGTGTCAGGTCGACCATGCGAATTCTATCGCCTAGAATAGCGCCTCCGGTGAAGGGGCTGGTCGGGTCCACCGCGATTATTCCAACGGTCTTTCCTTTTGCTCTTATCTTCTTGGCCAACCTGTCCACGATGGTGCTCTTTCCGGAGCCCGGCGGCCCGGTCACACCGATGATGTGTGCCTTGCCGGTGCTGGCATGCAGTATTCCCAATTGCTCATAAGCTTCCTCTTCCTCGGATTCAATAAGGGTGATGAGACGTGCAGCGGCCCTCTTATCCTTAGCCAGGACTCTGTCTGCAAGGTCCATGTGATTACTTCCTAGTATCATCCTCGGGATGTTCGAGTTCATTCTTTGAATGAACGATGTTCTCCCTGTGATATTTCACGATGGTCTCCAGGGGGGTGCCGGGTCCGAAAATCATGTCAATGCCCTCCTCCTTCAGCTTGGGAATGTCCTCCTGGGGTATGATGCCGCCGCCGGTGACAAGTATATCATCAATTCCTTTCTCCCTCAACAGTCTGGTAACCTTGGGAAAGAGGGTCATGTGCGCTCCCGAAAGGCAGCTCATTCCAATGGCGTCCACATCCTCCTGGATGGCGGTTTCCACGATTTGCTCGGGTGTTTGGTGCAGCCCGGTGTAAATAACCTCGAAGCCGGCATCTCTCAATGCTCTGGCAACTATCTTGGCTCCCCTGTCATGGCCGTCAAGGCCAGGCTTGGCGATCAATACTCTCATCTTTCTCTCGGACATGGTCTTACCTTCTATGTGAAGCATGGCTTGATCTGTATAGGATTTAGGATTACCTTGGAATTGCGGGAGTTTTTCAGGATTACTACTCGCCCTCTGGTCCCTTCTTGACCGGCCTTCGCACGACCTTCTTGACCGGCTTTCTCACAACCTTCTTGGTCGGTTGGGCGCCGCCTTCCGGTGGTTTTTCATCCTTCTTCTCGAAATCGTAGGAGCATATCGGGCAGGTCATCTCGTGCATGGCCATTTCCATTCCGCAGGAGGGGCATTTCTTCTTTTCCTCGGCCTTCTCCTCTGGCTTTGCCTCTGCTGGGGCCACCGCCGCGGCGGCTGCCGGTGCTACTGCAGCTTCCGGTTTTGCCTCAGCCACCGGTTCTTCCTTGACCGGCTCCGGCCTAACCTTCTTTGGTGGTGCCGCCTTCTCCTCCCCTTCCATCATCGTTCCACACTTGTGGCAGATGGTTGCCGTGACGCTGTTCTGGGTTTGGCAGTTGGGGCATGGCTTGGAACCGAGGCGCTTCATCTCCTCCTCTTCCTTCAACCACTGGTCAAAGGTCACGAAGGTCGCCTGTGTGGCCCACCAGGCCTGGAAATCAGCCTCGGTGAAGTTGGCTCCCAGCTCCTTTCTGGCCACTTTCTTGAAGCCATCCACCACATCATCGTACTGCCTCTGCATCTGGGCCTTGTAATCCTCGATCTCCTCGTCGCCTATGGTGAATTCGGAATTACATTCCGGGCATGTCTTGCTGTTCATGGGCACCCAGGCACCGCAGATGCTGCACTTGGCCGTGTCGGTCTCGAACTCGGTATTACACTTCGGGCAGCGGGATGCCGATTCTGGTATGAAAGCACCGCACTCGCCGCACTCGACGGTCTTGCCCAGGCCGACGAACTTGAGGTAAAGGGTTATTCCTATGATTATGCCGGCAACGGCGATTATGATTATGATTATTATCCAGAGCCACGGGAATGCATCGTCCTGGTTGATGTTGATGGTTCTCAGGTCTGCCGGTACTCCGTCTGCGCTGGCTGTCAAGTCATATTGGCCCACGTTGGCAGGTAAGGTTATAGAGGTCTGGAAATTTCCAGATGCATCTGTGTTTGTGGTTACAGTGTTGTCGCCCAGATCTATCGTGATGGTGGCATCGACCACGGCGCTGCCGTCCAACATGGTCAACCTACCGCTAACCCAGGTGTTGTTTTCCTTGCCCAAGGTGTAGTTCTGACCGCTATTGGGGCTCAACAATTCTAAGACATACTGAGGGGCCGTAACTACGAAGGTGACGTTCACGAGCTCGTTGTTTGCCTCGTTGAACTCCTCCACCGAGCCTGTCAGGTTGTAATCCATGCCGTTGACCGTGAAGATGTCGTCTGCGATGACATTCCTATCAATCGCAACCAGGAGATAATGGGTTCCTTCTGCCGGAATTCCGGCACAGGTGATGATAACGCTGGTGTCCATGTTTCCATCCAGCTCCTCCATGATAAAGCTTCCGAGCATATTCGCCGGTGCCATTAAGTCATAGTATATGTCGATGGTGAAGTTTGTGGCGGTGTAGTCACCATTGTTCCTGACAGTTACGTTAACATCGAAGGGTGTGTATCCGATCACGTTCTCCTCGGTGATGTTGACATCGTTGTTTACCATGGTCAGGTCCGCCCTCGGGTCGGTAATCGTAAGTGTCTCGGTAAGCTCATTGCTCAATCCGTTGATGTTCTCGTAGATGCCGGTTGCGGCCGAAACCCTGATGTTCCTGTCCTGAGAGTTACCGTTGAGGTCGGCCGTGGCGAACCAGGTGATCTCGGCGACCGCATATCCGCCGCCCGCGTTGATGGTGGGCAGTGTATCGTAGCCAATTAGGTTAAAGCCGTCATAGAAGCTGACGATTACACCGCTGGCCGGCGTTCCGCCGGAGTTAAAGACCTGCGCTCTCAATGTTACGGTCGTCCTGTTCTCGACCTCGGTGACCGAGGACCCTCCGTGTATGAATTCTAGCTGGTTAATGTAAAGGTCTGCGTATTCCCTAATAGTGACCGACCTGTTCTGTACATTATTGTCCTCGTGGATTTCGTCAATCGTGCCGTTCTGGTCAATCTCGACGTAGAGCAGGTAGGAACCTGCCAGTTCTGGCTCCCATTCAATTATCGGTGTTGTAACCGAACTTCCGGCGATTATGGTGGGGATAGTGTAGTTATCGATAAGGGTTCCGTTGACTTCCGCATCGTAGACATGCACGGTGACATCGTCTGCCGCCATGTCTCCCTCGTTGTAAACCGTCACTGTCAGGTCAATTGTGTAGTTGACCACCCATGGCATATCAGACATGTCGATATCTGCCGAAGTGTGAATTGCAAGGTCCGGCCTGCCGATGACAGTAACATCAATCCAACCCAGATTATCTGATTCGTTAAGCTCCTTTACTTTATCATCTGGGTCTACTTCCACAGTGATATTGTGGTTGCCGATATCTGAAATTTCCATCCATGTGTGATTTATGGAGATGTTATAGTTTTCGTTGACCCCCAGGGGCACGGGTATGAGCACATTGGCAATGGCAACACCGTTGTCCCTGAACTCGACCCAGATGCCGTCAGCGGGGCTGATGCCGTTGTTTGTCACGGTCGTGTTGATCCATATCTTTTCGCCCCGCCCGGGCTCATCGTCGGATACATAAACCGGCGGGTCCAGGTCCGGCCTCACAGCGTCCATGGTGATTGTAACATCAATGTAGTTGTCGTCATATGCCATGTCATTATAAGATGGAAGTCCCACACCCAGCGTGTCCGCAATTGTTGGGTTGAAGGTGGCTATCAGCTTGTAGTTGCTGATGGGCTGGGCATTGGGATAAACGTCAATCGTAATTATGTCGCTCAGGGTCCTGAACAGAACCTTTCCGTCCGCATCTGTAATCTTGGTCTGCTGAAGGATTGGCTGCAGGTAGTTCAACGTGGTGTAGTTCAGGTCGACGGTCACGCCCTCGAGGGGGTAGTGGTTCACGTCCTCCACAAGGGCCTCTATCCACCTGTATATATATATCTCGGCGCTGTCGGAAATAGACAGTTGTGGGACGGTCATGATTATCGCCGTGAGATTGGCAATGGAGGTTCCCCTGAAGGTGTCCAGTACCCTCCTGAAAGTGGAGTTAATTACCTCCAGCCTGACATTCGCATCCGACTCCGGTACACTGAAGCTTCCGCCTATGTCACTGCCCTTAATGCTTATAATTGAAGTATCATCGGCGATGATGCTCAGATGGGCAGGGGTGGTCGTGTCAATTATGTTGATCTTGGCGTTGTCCCTGGCAAACAGGTTCATCGCGAAGTTGTTGCTGTCTATTACAGCGTCATCAATGTTGAGAACACCGTTGTCCTTGACGATTATGTTGAACTGGTTGGGATAAATCTGGTCCATGATAAGGGTGGAGCCGGTTATGTTCAGCTGTCCGTCCTCCTCTACGAGAATGTAACCATGCTGCAGGTGGGGGCTGTCGATCAGGACATATCCAGCACTGGATGCCGGCAATGTGTTGTTGACCACGAGGTCGAAGATTCCGCCGTCATAAACCAGTATATTCAATGAAGCCTTATTGTCGGTCTCGTCAATCTCATCCACCACGGCTGTCGCGTCTACCAAGATCTCTATGTTATGGTAGCCCTTGGTGGTTGGCGTCCAAGTAAAGGACACCTGCTTTGTCTCCATGATATTCAGATCGGTTATGGGCTGGGTCTCTTTCCAGACATCATCATCATATAATTCCACGTCAAAGGTTCCTGTGGCATCCAGACCTCCCAGGTTCACGACATCGACCGTGATTACTATGTCCTGGTCGATTATCGGGGTCTCGTCGTCAAAGGTGACGTTGTCATTGGTAACATAGAGGTTGGGCATGGGGTTTACTGTCAAATCCCTGTAAGCCAGGTTGTTGGTGGTCTCGTCCTGCCACTCGTCCTGGGCATCCAGGGGGTCAATCCAAACATAGATGGAATAAACACCATCAGATGGCGGCTGGTCCCAGATAACTGATGAAACAACGGTCTCAACGTGATCGAAGGTGTCCCAGCCGACGCTTATGAAATCGGTGTCTATAAGATATGCTGCCGCCGCCGAATCGGGAACATAATACGGTGGCAGCACATCCGGGTTCTGGCTGTAGAACCTGACCTCAACATTGGAAGCAATTTCGTATCCAGAGTTCAGAATGGTCGCATTAATGATTACGGGATTGCCAATTGACGGAACAGCCGGGTCAAATTCAATAGCCGTCGGGGAGATGGAGAGTTCTGGCAGGTATGGGGTAACGTATAACGGTAGATACGGAACATTTGTGTTATTTGTTTCATTACCCTCTGATATCATGAATTTATAATCAACTGACACCTCTATATCATGCTGTCCACCTTCCGATGCCGTCCAAATCACCGGCCAGACGACACTTCCACCGGCAGGAATAGATGCTATTGTGATGTTTGTTATCTCCTCCTTCAGGGAAGTCGGTGTGTGGTCATACATTACCACACCAACATCCAGGGCATTTGTTCCGCCTACGTTCTCAATGGTCGCGTTGATGTAAACGGTGTCTCCTATGAAGATATCTTGCACAAGTGGGTCCGGGGATAATGTGATTGTTCCCGGTGTCAAATCCGGCCTCGGAAGCTGTATTCCATCCATCTCCATCGTAAGCGTGGTTATCGTGTTCTCGGATGACTGGATGTTGGGGTAAGGAGAGAAATCCACATATGTGGTTGCGTTCTCGGCCCCGTAGGCCACATCAATTGTGTATTCACCGCAATGGTCGCCGTCTATGTCGCCTGCTGGCAATGATGGGTTAATTGTCGTCAAGAGGGGTATCATGACCATGCCGTCACTGTTGGTTACGTTGTAATTGGTGCCGTTGATGGTGTTCATGGAAACCCTGTCCATGTAGTCAAGAATCCTTACATCTTCCGGGTATCCATCGCTCAGGTTGTTCATCGTGGCGACATAAGCCACATCAATGGTTGCCGACCCGCCGGAATAGACGAAGGTGGATTCGATATAGGCATCCTCAATGGGATTGCCATAGAAATCCACGACCGGAATCCTGGCCCATTTGTAATAGTAAACTTCCGAGGTGTCCCAGAAGAGGTATGGGGAGCCTGCCGGAGTTCCATAGGTGTGGTCAAGTGTCATATTGTACGCAAAGATATGAGAGTCCAGAGAAAGGCTCGCCATATTCTTCGTCCAGGGAAGACCGATATTATAGTCCTTCCAGTCCAATGAAAGGTAGGTGTTGATGACGGACATATTGGTGTTGTCGAGGACGAACCTCTCATCCATATCGGCAACTCCAGATGCGTCGAAGCTGGTGTTCTCGTACAGCATGTCAATCCTTGAGTCGGCTATTGTGACATTACCACAGTTCGTAAAGGTCATTAACGGGCCGTCGTTCCATTCATCTGCCGGCGTGCCGTACCAGTTGCTGGAAACAGTGGGATTAAGGGCCGGCTGTGCTGTCGGGAATTTGTTCCACCAATCCGGGAAATCCGTATTGGTCTCGAAGTCATTGCCCAGACCGGTTATCCAGGAATCATTGACACAGACCAGTGAATTGGTAACATCCAGAGTTCCGGGGAACACCATAGCAGAGTGGTCCTCCATGATAAGTGTGGAATCTGATATTGTAATATCAAGGAAGGGAGACCATGAGGCCTGGAATCTGGCTCCTGTTGTTATAGTTGCATTCTCCAATCTCAATGTACTGCCACTATTGACATCCAAATCATATAAACCGTCCTGAAGGAAGTTCAATACACAATTCCTCAGAGTCAATGACCCGCCGCTTGTGATAGTCAGGCTGCCATCATGATCGGCAATCCATGGTTTCGTTGGGTCTTGGCCGTCATATACCTCATCACCGGTGATTATTTCAGGTATATCATTTGTTATTGGACCTGTCTCGCTTGCAGTACCCACGTTGGCGACGAAGAGGCCCATGAGACCGCTTACTGCCATGCACCAAACAATGAGTATACTCAAGCACTTTCCTGCGTAATTTACCTTATTCTGTTTTCCCCTTCTCATTCGTTCACCCCATTTTCATATCCTTTCCACATTTGAAAATAGTTATCAGGTGTAATGGTTATAGTATTCATTAACCATATATATATCTTATCTGTGATATTGACCACCTCCACCATCGGCTTTCCCACCCATGTCGAAGGTGTCTATGGATTCTTTTGCCTCGAGAGCGAGCTTGTAGGCGGCATCATACCTCTTCTCCCCTATGGCCTCCCTCGCCTTTTCCAACTTCCAGGATGCCAGGCTTATATCCGCCCCGAAATCGGCAAAGCTGTTCACGTAATAGGCGGCGTTGTCCACGGCTTTGTAGGCCAGCGTTTTCTTCCTCCCCTTCACCACCCTTCTCCCGGCGAGCAGTGCCGTGAAGGATATCGCCGAGGCACCCAGTACCATCAATATCACCCCGAACCAGAGTTCGTTCAGCTCTTTCTCGACTTCGTTTTGAAGGGCTGTATTGCCTGTGGTGGAATTGTCGACCAGGATATCAAGGGACATAGTGTCCAGAACCTGGTTCCCCCATGATACTGATGCCTGGACGGTATGGTTTCCGGCTATCGCTTCCCAGATAAAAGAAACATTCCCGTTCTGGCCTGACTGGATATCAACAAGCGCATAGTCAATGAGACTGGCATTGTCTCCGACTCCGATGGAAAGCGAGATGTTGATGTCCTGCCCGGCGGCCGTGCCCTGATTTTCAGCCAGGATGGTAAAAGTGACATTATCCCCCTCGGTAACATTGGTGCTCGGAGAGTGGATGATGGAGTTGAGATGGATACTCATGGAATTTTCCGATGTGTGGGTGAAATAGTCCGTGCTTCCCCTCGTAACCCCATAGGGGAGGCTCATCGTGTTGCCGGTCATGTCGGTCGCTGATATGTAATATTCCATCACGTTGCCAGTGCCCGGTATGTCATAATGGAACCGGCTGCCCGAACCCTTCATCGCGGCTTTCGTCCATGCCCCCCCATCAAACCTGTAGTTGATGTAAACCTCATCCGAATCCAGGTCATCGTCGGTTATGGTTGCGTTGACACGTATCGCTGAAGAATTCTCGTAGACATCCGAACCGGTATGCTCGATCAACGGTGTCTGGACCGGGGCTCGGAAGCAGTTGACAAATTCATCCCAGTCGGTGCCGGCAAAAAGCAATTCGGTGTCATACCTGGTATCGTACACCTGTCCATCAGGCAAGTACAATGCCATGCCCTTCACGCTTGGGTATTGGATTCCCGTATGGCTCTCGGTTATGGTAATATTGAG
>JAGLSY010000154.1 GCA_023135545.1 Thermoplasmata archaeon
TCAAAGGAGAGGGGATATCTCTGGCCATCAGATTTTCGGCAAACTCGTGCAGGTCAACAAAATGGGGCCGGTCAATGTCAAAGACCGATGCCACCGTCCTTGCACCCTTTATTGCGGTCTGGTTGTGGTACATGAAGTCGTACATGCACAGGGAAAATTCCTCGAATACCGGCATCAGTTCTTTCTCCATGACATATAAGTCAATGGCCGACAGGGTGGCATATGGTATTGCGGCCGCCGATGCTTTGTATATTCTCACCAGCTCCCTCGACAATTCTCCGGGAGCGGAATTGGGATACTGGCCCAGGTATTCTGTGATTGCCGCATAATCCCACCCGTCCTGCGGCTCCTCCGCCGCCGAGCCGACGTAGTAATCGGAATAGCCGATCACCTCATATGCGGTTTCAAAGTTGCCCTGCCAGCACAGGTCGGTGCCGATCATGTCGATGTGATGTCCAATGAGGGCAGTCCTCATCCCCCAGGTCGGCATCCAGTAGTTTCCGTCCTTGGCCAGCCCCCCCATCAGTCCGTCGCCGTGGTCCCAAATAACGAGAGCCGTTTTCTGGGCAGGATATTTTGCCATGGTCCAGTCAATGAAATTCTCCAGCACGAGGGGAGAGCTCATATCCGCCTCGTTGGTGGCGGGGTCGATTATCTGGCCCTGCTCGTCCAGCACCTGGCTTACGATGGCCGAGTTCTGTCCCATCCCGTCCTTGGTAATCTTGTAAAGCTTGGAGTCGCCCGTGGAGATCCCGTCGTACAGTGCAATCACATTGACATCCTGGGTTGAGCCGGTTATCTCCATCTCATTGACATCCTCTATCGCGGCCAGGTTAAGTGAATTGTCCCCGGCCATGAAGACCATGAAGGTCCAGTCCGGCAGGGTTGCCAGGCTTGGCTGGTCGGCTATCTCCAGTATATAGAGCGAGGAATCGAGATTCTGCCGGCATATGGCCTCAATGACGGCCTCGGGCGGCCTGAACTGGGTGGAAAGCTCGATGGTGAAGGGCAGTGTCCCCCGCGAATAAAGCCAATCATCGCTGTCCCCGGATGTAACATAGGTCCCGTCCTCGTTCCCCTCAATAGCCAGGTAGCCGTTCCTTTCGGCAATTTCCGCGCTTATATCCTCCAGGAGCTGGCTCTGCGGCGATGCCGTTTCGATGGTGTTCCCCCAAGGGTAATAGACCTTCTCACCGAAACTGTGGAAGGACATTGAAAGAACAAAATTATGGGCATCCGCCAGGTCCCAGATGGCCCTTGTCTCGTATTCGGAAAAGGCATATTCACCGCAGTAGGTGGTATCGGTGGGGTCGGTGCTGGTTCCCTGGGTTCCCCAGTTCTGGTCATAGTTCCTGTTCAGGTCCACCCCGGTCCCGCTGTCCATTGTGCCGTCCCCGTCCAGGTCTATGATGTTCTGGTTCTTCCTGGTTCCGGCCTCGATGCCGTCCGGATTTACCATGGGCACGAACCATATTTCCCTGGAATCCACCCATCTGGCCACCTTTCCATTGGTGTCATAATTGGTAACGAGGAAATCAAGAAGGTAAAGCGGCACTTCGACAGAGATGGGCTCGTTGCCGTGATGGCCCCCCATGTATAGAATGTCCGGCTCCCCCGGTTCATCTGTCTCCACATTGTCGGAAACCTTGACGGCCAGAATGTCCCTTCCCTGCTTTGTGTCTCCCAAATCCTCCAGTTTGACTATTTCAGGGTGATCATCGGCCAGGCCCTGTAGATAATCGGCCATGGCCTCGTAGTTGTGGTAGGAAGCGAAGTCCTCACTCCGGGTTCCCGATTTTTCAACATAGGGCGTTTCCGTGTCCCCGGGGCCGTCGGCCAGATGCATAATGCCAAGGCTGGACATCAGCAGTAATGCTATCACTACCATGGCAATTTTTCTTTTACTCATCCTGATTCCCGGCCTAGTCTAATGGTATGGATTCGCCCTTGATCATCACATCGTCCACGTAGAAGCCGCCGTCATATCCGCCATTCGCATAATGAGCATATCCGGCCTCGGTCGTTGTGCATACCCTGAACCTGAGAAGTATCTGGTAACCCCTAAAGTCCGTGAGGTCCACATTAACCTCGATCATGCCTCCCACGCTGTCCCATCCTCCGGTTCCGGTGGATATGCCGCTGATTGCCCTGAATCCATGGTTTCTGGCATTCCAATGTGTCCCCCCGTCCGTGGAAACCTCGATCCTGAAGCCGTCCGGCGGTGAGCCGGTTGCGTTATTAATGTTGAATTTCACATAGGCGGACAGGTAAGCGTTTTGGGCGTGTGTCAAGTCGACTGGCATGGTTTGCAGAGAGTTGTCAATGCCCGCCTTCATCTCGTCCGTAACCGGATCCACATTGCTCCACGCATGGTCTCCGCTATGCGCCGTCATATTCTGGGCGGTCATATCTACATGGTTCCAGATGTCCTTGTCGGCGGCATCTATTACCTCCGAATCATACCTGGAGACCACCAGCTTGACATCATCGATCCACCATCCCTCGCCCCGGCCGCCGCCCAATTGTGTATAGTTGAAGACTATTCTGACCTCATCCCTGTAGGCTGTCGGAACGAACTGGGTTATCTCGACATCGGCATAGTCCCAGGCGAATGAGCCGCCGCCGCTTAATCCGTTCCAGCACCACTTGATAAGGGTCTCGAAGTCATCGTACCAGTTGTAGTCGAAGTACAATCCGCCAGAATACTGGCCAGGCGGTATTATATATCGGTAATCCCAGTCAGTTTCATCCCCATCATATGTTGCATCACCTTTGTATGCCACCTGGAGGAAGCCTCCGTTGCCTCCCTGGATCAAATTATACTTGTGCCAGAAGCTGAGTTTTGCCGATTCGATACCCTCGAGGCTGAAGGTTTCGGTGACGGCGCGTTTGTCAACGTTGGTATCATCTATGGCCCTTGTCTGGTTGAAGCCGGAAACACCGATTATCTGGCCTATCAGCTTGAATATATCCTCCAGGTCCGAGCCATCTTCCGAGTAGAAGTATTGGGCTTCGGATGTGTCGGCTATGCGCCAGAAATTATATTCCACTGTCCCAGATTCGGTGTCCTTGACATGAGTGTTATCATCAGAGATTCCATCACCTGGGTAAGGATCTACTTCGCTAGCATAGGGTGTGTCATAGTGCTCCAAAGCAAGTCCTATGGTGTAAATCGGAAGATCGGAGTTGAGCAATCCTCTTCTGTCTGGCTTGTAAGCTCCACTACCAGCAGTCTCCCAGATGCCCGGAAGCGCGTGCTCGAAGAACCAGTATTTTCCCTGATGGTTTGGATAATTATCTGTCGGCCATCCATCTCCTGGGCGCATATCCCCCCAGGGTGCCCATTCATCACTTCCAGATTCTATACTCTGCAGTTTGTAGGCCGAATCATCAGAAGCCTGGTAATCCGCCCCGTCCCCCAATGACACGACAGCCGCATAATGGTCGACATATTTTGGAAGCAGGCTAGCGATCTTGACCTCCATGTATTGGTCTCCAATAGCATCCCAGATAGCTGTGTTAGTGTTTCCCTGTTCGGTTTTTATGGAATTGATGGCATCTATGACCTGTTGCCTGCCAGTTCCGGCCAGGTCTGTTATTTGGATTAGCTGTTCTTCATTTGCACCCTTGAAGATGTAAACACCTACAGCAGATTCATCCGTGAACTCGTTGACCATACCTATTGCGGCATCCATGACCACTCTTAGATATGTCCTGCTTGAGCCGTCCGGGCAAATCCGGTTAACCATGGAAGGCGAGTTATCAATCACTATGCCTACCAGCACATCTGCCGGCGGTCCGAAGGTACCGAATGGCTCCTCCATGAAATACGAAGTATCTTGAGTGTGGAATGTATCTGTCACTTCCTCCACTCCATAACTCTCTGCTTCGTTCCAGTTCGAAATCACGTTGGTATCCATCTGGGTGGGTGATGTGAAGTAATCGATCGGATTCTCTCCGTTTATGTTGAGCACCGTGGAATAATGATCCCACTTGTTCAGGCTGTGGTCCCTGTTCTCCATATCGTCCCAGAAGAAGTAGACATAGGTGGGTATGGTGATATTGTTGTTGAACCACTCGAATATCTCTTCCACTTCGGAGACTGGCTCGATGGGGTCTACAAGAACCGATAATGTTCTGTTACCCGCGAAAAGGGGCATCCAGATAACCTCTGCGGTGGTGGTGTCACCCGGGTCTATGGTGATGGAATCCGCGCCTATCTGGGTGTTGCCGTCCATGAATCTCACGAGAGAGTTGGCCACGCCGCTTCCCACGTTGTGGACTTTCACCTGAAGAACATAGGCGTCTCCGAGAACCGGGTGGGCATTGGACATGGAGAAGTCCATCCTGGTGGTTCTCAGTTCTGTCCTGAGGTCCGGCTTTTCGAACCAGTGGAAGATCATGTAAGTCAATTCAGACCTCGCATCAATGCCGTCAATGTATCTGGTGTCATTGCCCCAGATGTTCATGAAGGACATGGTCATGACCACGCTCATGGAGGTATTGGATTCGTAGCAAACTCCATAGTACTCATTATCATCTATGAGTATGCCCTTTGCCTCAGGTATGGGGACAATGGTATCAGCATCATTCCCTTCCAATTTCTGGAGTTCCATTCCATGGGTTATTGGGTCATCCTCCACACCATTGAGGATAGATGGTAGTGCCTCGTTCGTGTTTATGGATTGAATACCGAAAAGAGTGTTCTCGAATGTGAATGAAGTGCTGTTGCCAAGGCAATTGGCCCCAATCAGCCAAAGCCGTCCATTATGTTCGCTCATGTAGTTGATGATATTATCTTCATCCACCGTGGTAAGTGCATTGTCCCCACTGGCATTTCCAGTTACCCAGATGATCGCACTGTAATCGTCCAGTATCTCCCTGTCTGGCCCATCGACGCTCACGGACATGTTCACTATGTGGTCCTCGTATATGTAGCCCAGATCGTCCATCACGGACCTTATTGCCGCAGCCTCATCTTTCTCGGAGCCCATATTGTTTGGACTGTCATCATCGTCGACCACCAGTATACGGAACTCGACTATCAGCTCTCCCGTGCTCAGATAATCCGACACCTCATTATTGTACTCATTGGTCTCCTTGATGACATTGTTGGGGTCCACCTTCCATTTGATGATATGGGTGCCGACCAGATCGGCTTGCCAT
>JAGLSY010000155.1 GCA_023135545.1 Thermoplasmata archaeon
AACGTCTTGTTGCCGAAGGGCTTCGTGGTGAGGGCAGAAAACTTCATCATCGGAATAGGCCCGATCGCATAGATTATTCCGACCTTGTCGCCGTCCCTCTCCAGAACTTCCTTCAAGGGTTCGGTGACCAGTCCCTTTTTTCCATAGGTTCCGTCATCGGTCATGATGATGTGCTCGTCGCTGACAGAAGCCATTTTCTCCTCCCAGAAGATGAGCTCCTTTGACCTGGCTCCCTGGATGGTGATTATCTTGTTACCGGCCTCTTTCAGAGCCCTGGCAATCGGGTAAATCGGGGCAGTGCCGACACCACCGGCAACGCAGACCACGGTTCCGTGATCCTCGATAACCGAGGCATGACCCAAGGGTCCGACAAAGGCATAGTAGGAATCCCCGGCCTTCATCTTGGAAAGCTTGTATGTGGATGTCCCGATGGTCATGAACACTATGGTTATCGTGCCCTGCTCCCTATCAAAATCTGCTATGGTTAGTGGAATTCGCTCGCCTTTCTCATCAGCCATCACTATCAGGAACTCGCCGGCCTTGGCCTTCCTCGCCATCTCGGGTGCTTTCACAACGGTCTCGAATATCTCCGGAACCAGTTCCCTCGTGCTTATAATCTCGTACATGGTTAACCTCCCTAATCCTTATCTTATCAGTCATTATTTGTCGAACCAGCAAAGTGCTGGTGGATAGCCCCTTAATATTAAACTAATATTTATGAGTTAACATTAGTTATGATGATGTTTTGGAATAGATATAGGTTAGTATAGAATTAGAGATTATAATATGGGGTAGATAGAGGCAGAAGGAGAATCTGCTCGAGCTATGCTATCATCTCTATAAACATCTCATGCACCCTGGTGTCTGGTGTCAGCTCGGGATGAAAAACCATGGCCAGCATGTTATCTTCCCTTGCCATGATGGTACCATTCTCCAGCCTGGAAAGCTGCACGACCCTGTCTCCGACCCCGGTGATGATGGGAGCCCTTATGAAAACGGCCCTGTATTTTCCATCCAGCCCGTCAATATCTATGCCCATCTCGAAGGATTCCCTCTGCCTTCCGAAGGCGTTGCGCTCGACCACTATATCCATCAACCCGAGCGGCTTTGTCTTCTCCCCCTCTGCTGAGGATTCCAGTCTGCTGGCCAGTAGTATTGTTCCGGCACAGGTGCCCATGATCGGCATGCCCTCCCCGACCAGTTTGATGATTAACGCATCCATTCCCAGCCGTCCCAATTGTGCCGATATTGTGGAGCTCTCCCCACCTGGCAGGACAAGCCCGTTGACCTCTTTCAGGTCATCGACCTTTTTCACGGTGCAGGTCTGACCCGAAACACCCTGGTTGGTGAATGCCCTCTCAAAGGCGTCCCGGTGTTCTGAAACAGCCCCCTGAATATCAAGAATGCCAACCCTCATGGAGGCTGGACAATACGGTTGTGGATAAAACCATTACTATTGGAATTTGGAGTGCAATATTTTCTCGTAAAGTATGTGCCCGGGCTCAATATTGATAAAAATTGATTTCTTCCAGTCCGCGCTGTGCCAGGTAATCTTCGGAGTCTACCTCCAAGATGCCGGTATAACACCTTCTGGCTTCATCGATGAGTTCAATGCTTCCCACCCTGCGTCCGATTCTGAAAAGGGAGTCTGCCTTAAAATTCAAAATAACATTTTGCAAAGCCACATCTGGCTCATGATCAATGGCCATATCGCAGAGTTGAACCGCCCGGCCATGCTTCTTGTCGGTTCTCATGTCTCCTATGCGCCTCATGTACATGGCAATCTCTGGCTTCAGTTTTCTGGTTGACATGGTATCCAAATCCCAAATTCCAAGGGGCCTAATAAAGGTTTGGTTCATC
>JAGLSY010000156.1 GCA_023135545.1 Thermoplasmata archaeon
TCAGTTCCATTATACCTTCTCCAATCCCCAGCACACCCGATAGCTGAACCACATGCCAACAATACAAGTATGCTATTCAGGAAGATATTGAATAAATGGGTAAGGTTGTATAAATAGTTAGTTCCTCGGAACTTCCAGCCAAGAAACCATTATTAATATTTTTCGTTTTGTACTATTTATAATTTTTCAGTCTTAATCAAAATTAAACCAAAAATTGAAAGGTTGAGAGAGCCCGAAGACTCTCTCATTCATTCCCGCCCTGCTCAGGGTATTACCCATGCGTAGGCCGCCGTGGCATACACCCAGTACGCCTGGCCAATCTGGAAGGCGCTACCATCCGGCATCACTTCGATGTCGTATGCTGCGGCATCATTGAACCGCTCGATTCTGGTAACCAGTCCTACTGAATCTGTTTTGAGGTCTCCGGCGGTGTAGCCCTCCACTTGGGAAGGGAAGCCGACCATGTTCCAGCCGGCCACCAGGTTGATGGTCGTGCCGGATGGGTCAAATCCCTCTCCCACGGTCAGGAAAACATCATCCGGAGGTCCTCCCGCATTCACCAGGTGCACCCACACGCCCATTGTGTTATCTACATTTGGCATGTCCTGGATTCCGGGATAGTTGATGTTATAGGATTTCCAGTGGTCCGCGTCGTCGGATGGGTCAAACCACAGTATCATGTCCCAGGTTGTTCCACCGTCACCCCAGCCAGCATCATCGAATATCATCATAACATCGCCGGTTGCGCTTATCGGGAAGGAGACGAAGACCCAGCTGTTGTCTGCGGCTCCGGTGAGGTCAATGTTATATGTCTGGATGGGTACGTACTCTATGGTGACATCTGGAGAGCCGGGTGCGCCCTCGGTCTGGGGCATGTCATCTGTTGCCCTTGTATAGAAGTCATATGTGCCAGCTCCATCCAGGAAGTCAAAGCTCCACGAGCCGCTGTCCGATGTTCCGGATGCCGCATCTGGGTTGGTTCCGTCGGACCAGGAGACATAGCCGCCCCCATCGAACTGATAGAACAACTCAACCTGAGTAAGTCCAATGGCATCTGTAGCTGTCCAGTCGATGGTCACCGGGTTGTCGGGGGTCGGTGATGCACCACTGTAAGAGCATGATGATACAGGCGGATTGTCGGGAACCGAGCCTGGCTCTGGAACCGCAATGCTATTACTGTCCTCGTTTCCGGCTCCGTCCTCTGCTCTCACGACATACCACCATTGTATTCCATCCGGTATTCCGCGGTCAAGGTCGGTATAGGTGTCAGTTCCGGCTGCCACATTATCGATATATGCCCCAGCATCCCATGGTCCGCCAGGGTTATTAGCTCTATAAATATTGTATTGGACAACATCATCCATCCCGGCCCCATCGTCTCCCGATAGAGTCCAGTTGAGTGTATTGTGATCTGTTGGATCACTGGTGCTTCCACCGAGTATGTAAAGATGGTCCACGTAAAGTGTATCGACAACTTCAAATGATACACTGGTTCCGGTTATATCAACCAATACCGTATTTCCAGGACTGGCAGTTATTCCCCAGATGCTGTATGTATCTGTATCACTGGTCGCGGTAATGGTGCCCAATGAGCCCCAACTCGCTCCTCCATTTGTGCTGTATGTGGCAGTAAATGTTTCACCGGTCGTGTAAGCATCCAGATTGACAGAATAAGGGCCAGTGCCGGTCGGATCGATATTGATGGTGTACTGGAAATCAATGTTCTTCCGGCCACCACCACCGGATGTTGCTTCCACAATCTGATGATATGAATCATCCTGGACATAGGTATCTGTGAAAGTACCGACTTGAGTACCTCTAACAAAAGCAACTGCTGATACTACATCTTCTGTATTCGTCACACCCCACCAGTCCACTGTCAATCCGCTGGTCGATGCAACTCCTGCATCCACGATTGCAGTATCCGTGACGGTCGCAGGACCGCTTCCATCATCATCATCATCGTAGGTCGCGGTAACGATGTCATTGTGAGATACCTGGAGTATTCCTCCGCCGTCTGTGGCTGAAAGTGTCAACGTTCCCTCGAAGATAGCCGTATCGAATCCAGTCTCTGTGAGCAGGACACTCTCGCCTGCTGGTTCAGTATCTGAATCCACATTTACAGTGACGGTCTGGATGGAGTTGGTGTTTGTGTTGAGGTCCGAGTCCATGACCATGATCATTGCTGTGTCCTCTCCAGCATAAATATCGGCATCCAGCTGAATCATTCCCTGAGAGGTTATCGGTATCTGTGCTCCCGAGGCCACGAGTGAGAAGTCCTGTGGCCCCTGGGCAACATCTCCGGTGCGTCCTATGATTTCGATGGTCCAGATGCCGCTCTGAGGGTTCTCCACGAACACATTCTCCACATTGTTCAGGTCATCCCTGTAATCGGCGCCCCACTGGTTCGCGCCAGTACCTGATGAGGAATATAGATTATCCCAGAGTCCATTATTGCCCCAGTAGATGACCCCTCCAGGGGATGTGACCTTGAGGTCCAGATTGTTCCTGAGGGCCCTTGCGTCATTGGTGGTGGCAGGGGCCGCGGGATCTGTCCAGCAGAGAGTGATCTTGAGGGGGTATGCCCCGTCCGAGTAGATGTTCCGGCTGTAGGTATCGCCAGAATCCAGTGCCTGCGGGTAATCATCTATCTGATGATATGTTGCTCCCAGGTCGTACATGTATTCCATGTCCGGTGTTCCCCAGCCCTGGCAGGTTCTTGTGGCACTGTAGGTGCCGGTAAGCGGATATTGATGGGCATTGGCTATCATCAGGGCCTTGATGGTTGATGAATAGGGGATCTCATTGGTCGGATTGTTGTCAAAGTAATTCTCCTGGTACATCTCATAGGCTAGAAGGGCTGAGCCAGCAACCTCGGGTGTGGCACCGCTCGTGCCCCCCATATCATCCCAATAGTCGCCGCTCACGTAACCGTCCGTGCCAAGGCAGTCCGTGGTGTATATCCAGTCGAAGTTGCCGCACATGTCCGGCTTCTGCCTGCCGTCAGCCGCCGGCCCTCTGGACGGGGTATTGCCATTGGAATAAAGCTCGTACCTGTCATCAGACATGTCTGCCGTATCCTGGTGGAATATTGCCCCGATGCACATCACGTTCTTGGCTGCTGAATCTTCACTTATGCGCCCCTCCTGGGTTCCATCGTTGCTGTTTGCCGCGGCCCAGAGGGTTAGGACCTTTGGGTTATCGTACATTGCCTGGTCATCCTCCTCGGCATAGGTCTGGTAGAGACCGTCACAGGTTCCCTGGCTCCAGGAATTTGACTGCACTACGCCGTTCAAACCTCCGGCAGAGCCTTCATTGAAATTTCCATTCCAGAGATTGGCAACGGATACAGCCCGGCCAGTATACCAATCTGCAAAGACGCCGGTTGCATCGGGGGCACATCCCAGTGCCTTTATGTCTCCGGCCCCGTTGCCGAACACGATTCCGCTGGTGCAGGTTCCGTGGTGGTCAACAGACACCGAGCCGTCCGTGTAAATAATATTGGCAAGGTCTGGGTGAGCCCGGTCTATTCCATTATCCTGAACCTCTGCCAGCATCCCGGTTCCCGTGAATCCGAAGGACTGAGGGGTGTCAATGCCCATGTAGGTGTTGGAGGAGATCTGGTCCATGAAGGTGATGGGCTCCGGGTCCTCGTCTATCCACTTCACGTCGGTCCAGCCGGCTATCGTGCCGAACATGGATGCGTCCACATTGCATCTGATATAGTTGATAGACACCTTGTTCACCTTGTGTATTGTCGCACCCAGGCCCTCCAGCATGCTGACCGTGGCATCCACGTCCACACCGTCGTGAAGCTGCACCCTGACATTCACTGCCCCGTTCAGGCCAGCTAGATTGCTGCTGAGTTTCATGGCCGGTGTGTAAGGCTCAAAACCATTGGCATAAGCCCCTATACAGCCGTTAAGAGCAATGTCGCCCTGGCTCTTGACAAGGTATGTACCGTCGTTCATGTAATCCTGGAATTCGATGCCCGATGCCTCGATGAAGTTGCGAAGCTCGCCATTCGGAAGTTCAGAAAAATGAACCAGGTAATAATCACTCGATTCATAATCAAAATCGCTCACGACCGCGGCGAAACTTACCGGCACCATCATGGAAAAAGCTACCACGATTGTAAACATTAAGCCCACATATTTTTTGCCCATTTTTTGCATGTTTAATCTCCAATATAATACGTTATGAATATGTTTGATACATTATATAACAATTTTCCCCCAATATGATACAATCCATAAGAAAATGAGGGCTCCCCGAACCCAAATATAAGAACCAGATGGGTTCTTTCTGAGCAGTAATCAATCATTTTACAAAATGGATGATTACTGCCGTCATGGTATTAGAGCTTGGGGATTGTTAAATAAAAAAGGATGAAGGGCTGGGAACCCTTCATCGATGTGGAATGGATTTAAGTTAAATCACATCCAAAGGCATTATATCGAAGTCTTCGAACCAGCCGGGTATCGTGTTGTCCGGGTCAATGTAGAACTCACCCCATGGCGTTAGGTACATGTTTCCTGGAGGGAAGCCCTCGTATATCTCGATGGTCTGCATTCCAATAGTGTTCAATGTCAGCATGGCAGCCCTCTGCCCCGGTGAGGGACCAGAGGTCCCGTCGAAGGGCAAGCCCGGTACGGGTGGGAAGAAAGTCGGGTCACTGGAAAACCACTCCATAAATCCATCACCCCACTCGAAATATCCCTGGGCAAGCATGCCGTCCCTGTCCACTATCATGTATTCTGCCAGGAATGGCACTCCGGATATGACCGGACTCATCGGAGGCGGGTTGAAGAATATGATATCGTAGGGCACTCCGCATGTCACGTTCTGGTTGGATAATCCCATGCCTGTATCAATGTAGGTGTAGTTGTAGCCGTTGTTCCAGTACGGTGCATCAAAGGTGGCATTGACATAGACCACATCGCCATCATAATAGTTGGTGATAAAGTCCATGTACCTGCCAAGCCCATCTGTAAAGGTGTTGATGGTATCCATGGTCCCGGTTGCCCTGTTCAGCCATTGAATGCTTACCGTGGCTCCTCCTGTAGACACCTTCGGATTGTACCAGCCACCGAATCCATCGTAAAGATGAACGAAGCCCATTATGGTGTATGGTAAGATTATCGGGTCCTGGCCCTCGACCACCCATGGCACATTGGCCGTGGAGTAAAGCCAGTAGGCATTTCCCTCCGACATGGTGACCGTGTTAATCGGAACCTCGTTCATATCGTAGGGCTGGCTTGAATTGTATATGGCAATTTTTGTTACCTCTGGGGGAAGTACATCGCTTGCCGGTTCAGCTATCATGCCAGGATATCCCACCATGTT
>JAGLSY010000157.1 GCA_023135545.1 Thermoplasmata archaeon
ATGAACGGATATGTGACCACGGACGAAGCGGCTGGCTTTCTCTATGCCAAGGTCTATGAGCACAGCACCATGACATTGCTGAACCCGGCACCGGAACAATGCCCGACCAACATCAGCGGAACATACAGTTATTACGAGTTTGAATGGACCGAGACCATGCCTGCAGCGACAATATCGGCCGGTGACAGGATATACATGGAAATATGGTTGGACAACCCCACGGACGCAGGGGGCGCCGGCACGTCTGTTTATAATTATTCGGGCATCATTGAAGCCACAGGTCCGCACTACGCTTACTTTTGTGATGTGAATGATATCTCATCCCCAACTGGCCCAAGCTTGAATTCATTCCCTGAGTTCACAACGGCCCAATATGGTGATGCAACTGGCTCGGATGATTTCCGGGCGGAATCGCTTGATCCCAGCGCACAAGATGAGGTATTCACCTGGTGCAACTTTGAGATTGTCGAAGATCCGGCGACGGTAACCCAGTTGGATATGACATTTGAAGGACATGGTGTTGCGGCGACCGATTTCCAGATATGGGTGCGCGACAGCACTAACGTATGGACACAGGTGGGAACGGCCGTCAGCGCTCTGGCAGGTACGGATGTGACCATTACCAGAAGCATAACATCGAATTGTGCAGATTATTTCCCTGGAAATGTGCTGACATGGGGATGCTATCAGACTGATAGTACAGACCTAATTAGGGTAGACCACCTGGAGATTGAAATATCATATGGCCAACCCCCGCCCGAGTTCATACTCGGGTATGACAATGATTCCGCATCGTCCAGAATAATCGTCCCCGAACTGGTATCCGGGGACAGCCCTCCGGTATCATCCTGCTCGTATGCGGGAGCATCACCGACCGGTGCCAACCCGATAACCATAGACTGGACGGCCACAGATGACAATGGATTGGTGCAAGTTGAATTGTTCTACCAGTTCGACGGAGGCGGTTATTTCTCATGGGCCGATGGAACGAATCCGGCCGCGGCATCAGGAATCGCCGACAGCGGTTCCTGGAGCTTTGACTTCCCGGATGGTTTCGGAACCTATGACTTCTACACCAGGGCCAGTGACGATGCACCTCAGACAGAGGTCGCGCCCGGCACTCCGGATGTCACAGTTGAATATGCCATAGTGGTAACCTACGATA
This sequence comes from Thermoplasmata archaeon, assembly GCA_023135545.1. Classification (GTDB taxonomy): domain Archaea; phylum Thermoplasmatota; class Thermoplasmata; order SG8-5; family JAGLSY01; genus JAGLSY01. The sequence goes on from JAGLSY010000157.1 coordinate 1,166, forward strand.
TACCCATCAGCGGTCTAGGGTGGCAGTTCATCTCCTTCCCGATTGAGGCTCCACCGGCCCAGATAACGACAATGCTGAATGACGTGACCAACGGGGATGGGAACACGGAGTGGGACCGGGCCATGTGGTGGGATGCCAGTGACCCGACAGACCACTGGAAGACCTACAACACCAATTATCCTGGAACACAGGACATGCCTCTGGTGAGCAACGAGATGGGCATCTGGCTCAACATAACCCGGAACGACGGAGATGGCCTTCTGACAATCGGGGTGGACGGCCCAGACCCGGTAGATAAAACCATCAATCTCCTTGCTGGCTGGAACATGGTGGGATATCCTGGCATGA
>JAGLSY010000158.1 GCA_023135545.1 Thermoplasmata archaeon
ATTATGCCCTTCTTGGTCGAGAATATAAGATAATGCTCATCGTCGAACTCCTTCACCGGCATGGCGGTCTGGACGTATTCGTCCTCTTCCAGCCTTGGCAGCAGGTTGATGATGGCCTTGCCCTTGGCGTGGCGGCCGCCGATCGGTATCCTGTATCCCTTGAGCCAGTGCACCCTGCCCTTGTTGGTGAAGAATAACATGAAATTGTGGGTCGAGGTGACGTACATATTGGTTATGAAGTCCTCCTCTTTCGTCTCCATTCCGATGAGGCCGACACCTCCCCTGCGCTGTTGCTTGTAGGTATCCAGATTGAGCCTTTTTATATATCCGGTCTGGGTCATGGAGATGACGATATCCTCCTCGGGGATCAGGTCCTCGATGTCCATGTCATCGGCATGGGGGATTATATCTGTCCTGCGCTCGTCGCCGTACCTTTCCTTCAGCTCGGCCAGGTCATCCTTGATTATCTCTAGAATTCTTTCGGGCTTCTCCAGGATATCACTCAGATCGGTTATGACCTCCTGCAGTGTCGAGAACTCGTCTTTCACACCCTGCCTCTCCATGTTGGTAAGCTTTTGAAGTCTCATTTCGAGTATGGCCTTTGCCTGGAGTTCGGAAAGCAGGAACTTGCCCTTCAATCCATCCCTGGCCTCCTCAACGCTCTTGGACTTTCTTATAAGATTGATAACGGCCTCGATGTTGTCCAGTGCTATGATAAGCCCTTCAAGGATATGGGCTCTGGCCGTCGCCTTTTTCAGGTCATATTCCGTGCTGCGGAAGATGATTTCCTTCCTGTGCTCGAGCCAGTACTCCAGCATGCTCTTCAGGCTGAGGACCTTCGGCTCGTTGTTCACGAGGGCCAGATTGATTATTCCAAAGGTGGACTGCATCTGGGTGTGCTTGAAAAGCTGGTTAAGGACGATCTCTTCCATGGCCCCCCGCTTCAGCTCGATCACTATCCTCATGCCGTCCCTGTCGCTCTCGTCCCTCAGGTCAACTATTCCTTCGATCTTCTTGTTCTTCACCAGGTCTGCGATGTTCTCGATGAGCCTGGATTTATTCACCTGATAGGGAATTTCGGTGACGATTATCCTGCTCTTGCCGCCGTCCATCTCCTCGATATGGGTCTTGGCACGTATGCGCACTCTGCCCCTTCCCGTGTTGTAGGCCTCGATGATGCCGGCTATCCCGTATATCGTTCCGCCGGTGGGGAAGTCCGGGGCCTGGATATACTCCATCAGCTCCATCACTTCGATATCGGGGTTCTCGATTATCTGGATAAGGCCGTCAACCACCTCTGAAAGGTTGTGGGGCGGGATGTTGGTGGCCATTCCCACGGCAATTCCGGATGAGCCGTTTATGACCAGGTTGGGAAGCCTGGAAGGGAGCACGGTCGGCTCCTGGAGACTCCCGTCAAAGTTATCTACAAATTCAACGGTCTCTTTCTCAATATCGGCCAGCATCTCCTCGGCGGTCCTTCTCATGCGGCATTCCGTGTAACGCATGGCCGCGGCGCTGTCGCCGTCCACACTGCCGAAGTTACCCTGACCATCAACAAGCATGTATCTCAGGGAAAAGGGCTGTGCCATTCTGACCAGCGTCCCGTACAAAGCCTGGTCTCCGTGAGGATGGTATTTACCTAGAACGTCACCGACTACACGGACCGACTTCTTGAAGGGGCGGTTGTGCCCCAGTCCAAGTTCGTTCATTCCGAAGAGCAGTCTGCGGTGGGCAGGCTTGAGACCGTCCCTGACATCTGGAAGCGCTCTGCCGACTATGACGCTCATAGCGTAGTCGATGTAGCATTTCTTCATCTCCTCCTCTATGGGTTTTGGAATGACCCGCCTTCCCAGCGTTTCCTCGTTGATGTCAATATCCGTCATATTTCGTCCTCATACTC
>JAGLSY010000159.1 GCA_023135545.1 Thermoplasmata archaeon
CCAGCGAAACGTTCTGGCGTGCCAGGTAATCCGAGACCTCCGGCAAAAAGGGAAACATGGCGAGCATTCTGGGCTCCATACATCTGATAAAACAAATGAGAATAAAAATTTTGGGTAATGAAAACTATCAGGCCCTAAAGGATTAATATTTAATATCGGGCCTGGAAGTTTCCACTCCATAGGCCATATGCCCATAAATGCGGCGGTAAAATCGCCGCAGCTAGTTGTGGGATAATGATAGGCATACGGCGGTCTGCTCTTTGAATATTTCCATAATCTATTGTTGATAACCTGTGTTCCCTAAAGGATTAATATTTAATATCGGGCCTGGAAGTTTTCATTCATTCTGAATTGACCAGCTCTCTGAATCTGTAGAAATCTTCTTTCAGCATCTCCCCTCCCAGGTACAGGAGGAAGAAGTAAATTATGGCTGCCAGTATCGCAAAGAGCAGAATAATGTACCACAGCACCTCGATATCGAAGAGCCATATCAGGAACTTAATGGTCGCGAAAAGTATGCCGGATGCCAGAAAGTGAAATAATATCCTCGGATGGGGCTTGAAACCGATTTCCGAATACACCTTGAACCTGTATCCGAAGAAGGCCACCGCATTGGATACCAGCAGAGCTATCGCGGCCCCGTTGATCCCATGAATTATGCCCATGTCTGGGGCAATCATATCACTGGGTATGAGAAGCAGACCGAGCGATATGTTCAGGCCGAGAGCCATTGCTGTTATTGTTCCAAGGAATCTGTATGCCCTTTTTCTCAGGAGATAGAGGAGGGGTGGCGTGGACAGGGCAAGAAAGAGTCCCGAAACAGCCAGTATGATAACCGCGTCCTTGGCAACAGCGAATCCCGCTCCCAGGAACTGGCTCAGGAGGTCGTGGGCGAAGATTATGTAAAATGTGGTAACCGGCAGTGCCAGCAGTGTAATGTACCTCTCGGTCAATGTAAGGGACTCGGCCAGTTTCTTATCATCACCCTTATATTTTACTACGGCCCCGCCCACTATGGTTCCTATGGCAGCCGATGAAGCACCGATGAAAATCACGATCCTTTGGGCCCCGAAGTAAAGCCCCAGGTCACCCAATTCCCACCAGTGCCAGATAAGCAATTTATCGATATTCAACATCAGTGAGGTGAAAATCATGTAGGGCAGTATTTTTCGAGATATCTCACTGAAGACAAGAATTATCTCGTCATCCTCTTCGGCTTTCTTCATCTTTCTGGTGCTGTTGATAAGCACCATCAGCCCCACCATCGATGCTATTAGATAGATGAAAGAGAGTGTGAAAACGCCCATCTGGCCCAGTTCTATGAACCCGAGGTTGATGACACCGATTATCAATATTACTTTAATTAGCGCGTCCACGAAATCATAGGTCTTTTCCGCCCCCTGCCGCCCCCTGGCAACAGAGCCGGTAATCCAAATTCCCGAAAGGCTATTGAGTGCGAAATACCCGACCATGGGAATCATAACGGCAACGTGAAGGTACCTGCTGCTCCCATCATCCAGATAGCTATTGAAAAGAATCAGTAAGAGGCTAGAAACCACAACGAGCAGCAGCGTGAGCTTGAGCTTTGTCCTCATAAAATGCCTATAGCATCTGGAAAGGGGGAATCCCCTGTCCACGGCGGTCTGGAAGGCAAAGGCGTTTCCCATATCGCCAATGAAGTAAAATAACCCGACAAATGAAAGCACGAAGCCCAGGGCTCCCAGCATCTCGGTCCCCAGATTTCTGGCGATCTGCAGCAGGGCCACGGTGTTAAATATGGCAATGAGGAAAGAGCTTACTATGAGGAATATTTTCTTTTTGTTCACGGCTTTGTCATCTGGCTTTTCAATCATATCAGGTCAAAACCATATAGCCGGATGAGATAAATACATTGTTGGGAAGGGCTAGGGGTTTCGGAAAGGATGGCCTCGCCGTCCATTTGAATATTCTGCCTCGAAATATAGATTTTACCCTCCATCCATCCCCCACCACGAATATATAACACTAGAACCCACACTGAGAAATACTGGAACCCTCGATTCTTCCACGACTATATCTTTGTGGCTTCTTCTATCCTGCCCACCACGAAATCCCTGTCCAGGGAGGCCAGCAGGAATCCTAACCTCGGTCCCCGGTTCTTTCCCAGGAAAATCTTGTAAAGGGCCTTGAAACACTGGCCTGCCTTCAATTCGCAAGCTTGGGATGTCTCGTAGATCGCATCATGAATCAAGCCGGCTTCCCAATTGACTTTTGATATTGCCCCGGCCAGTTCGGTTATGAATTTTCTCTCATCATCATTTAATTCTATATCTGCTGGCATCTCTTTCTGGATTGCAAATTTAACGTCTTCAGGTGCAGTGGTATCCAGCCAGGTCTTGACCGCATTTCCCTTTGCCATGGTTCTTTCATCCAATTGAGTGATGTTATCGGTCCTGGCCAGTGTTTTTAGGACACCATCCCAGTCCACGTTTCCCTCAAGGTCCAGGTTGGTCTGGATAATGGAAAGAAGATGTGAATATGATGCCTGCCCCGGCGCGTCCGGCATGCCGGAAATCTGTGATAATTCATAACTTCTCTTTATGTCCTCGATTTCCTTTTCCGGAACATTGCTGGTGTCCCCGAAAAAGACCCGCTCTGCATTCTCATAATCCTCGGCCAGTTTTGGAATAGCAAATTCGAAATCTATATTTTTGTGGGCCGTGGGCTGGGAACGGAAAAAGAAATATTTGGAGATTTCAGGTGTTACAATCTTGGCCATATCTCCGAAGGTCAATACCCTGCCAATGGATTTTCCGAGCTTTTTACCGCTCATGACAATAAACTCATAGGGCACTGGCATCGGTGCTTTGCTTCCGAACAACTGCTCACAGATGATACTGCTGGTCTCGTATGTGCCGCCGGCCGCTGTGAGGTCCTTCCCCATGGGCTCACACGTCACACCCAGATGGCTCCATCTGGCCGCCCACTCAACACGCCAGGGCAGTTTTCCCTCTCTTATCCCGACCTCGCCTTCGTGACCACAGCCTGGAATATCCGCCTTTCCGGCTATTCCCCCCCTGCATCTGTATTTCACTTTCCGGCCATCGAACTCATAGGCCTTGGTCGAGAGAATCTTGCCGCAGTTCTGACATATGGGGAAAAAGGGTAGCCAGTCCTCCTCGCGCACACTACCGGATATATCCTCGAAAATAACTCTGATTTCCGATGCCTTTTCGAGGGCAATGCGCACGACCTCATCGTACTTGCCATCTATGTACATCTGGGCGACAGAAACAGCCTCTGGTTTTACATCGGCCCGTGCCAGTTCTTCAAGAAAAGGACTTGTGAAGTGCTCGACAAACGAATCACAGCATCCATCGGGACATGGAAGCTTGAATGCCGGTTGCCCGATATATTGCTCGAATTCCTTCGGTAGCTGGGCGGGAACCTTGCGTAGCCCATCCATATCATCCATCGCCCATATCGCTCTGGAGCTTCCACCCATCTCGATTATTTTTTTGTGAATTCCATCAGCATAAATGATATCGCCGGCACTTCCTAAATGCGGCTGTCCAGAAATTCCAGTTCCACTCTCGATAATGTGGTTGCTGCCAAGTTCCAGCAGCTTCTCGGCGTAAACATCGACCCAGTGCATGCCCTTTCCTCTATTCTATGCCAATGGGACGGGCCCTGATGAGCGACCTTACCGGCACACCCAAAATATCAAACTTGTCGGTCTTGTTCACGATGGTAATAACGAGAACCGGTTTCGCACCCTGCTCCTTGAGGTTCTGGATGGCACTTTGCATGGTCTCGCCGCTTCCGATAAAATCATCGACTATAACGACAGATTTATCCTTGACACCTGCAAAATTAGAGCCTAAGGCCCCGATGCCGTTCTCGGCCTGTGAAGGTCTGAAAATGGCAAGCTCAAGTTCCATTTGATCAGAGATGTAGGATGCTATGGGAATTCCGTTGATGGCCAGTCCGACGATTGTATCCACTTCGAGCTTCCGGTTGACGGTCTCCTCCTCGATGATATCTGACAGAAGGAGCGAAAGATAAGCTATACGGTGGCCATATACTCCAACGGACTTCCATCCGATCTTGACATCTGAGGGTGGTTTTTCCACCTTGACATCCCTCGTCAACAGCCAGACCACGGTCCCCACGGACAGGTGCAGCTCCCTGGCTATCTCCTTGTCGTTCATGCCGCTCGCTTTCAATTCCCTGGATTTCTCTACCAGTATATCGATATCTTTCATCCTAATCGCCTCTCAATCCGCATTATGCAGTTTGTATTTAAATGTAGTTGTGTTTGGATATGCTTTACTGCAAAATGGCAGAGAACGCTCAGTCCTTTAGGTCTGAGATGAATCTGCCTAACAGTAACAAGAACACCGCCGTAAGCACATCAATTTAATTTGACTGGCCGCAGAGTCATGACCTCTGCGCGTTCGGGCTTATGGCAGCCTAAATGGAAACTTCCAGGACAGAATGAAAATGCTAGGCAGTAAATGTCCTGGTAGTTTACTGAGAGATGTTTTGTTGGCACATTGCATTATACCCGCCTTCCAGCCCCCCGCCACACTGAGACATCGCTATCACCCATACTGGATAATACTGGGACCCCCGTTGGCACGTCAAAAGGACCCATGCTGAAACATCAATGGTACCCCTATTTTAGTGCGGGAAATGGTTGGTGGGTTTCAAAATCAATTAACCTCGTAGGTCTCCAGTTCCCTCTCTATCATCTTCAGATCCTTCTCGTCCAGTGTCAGCGGACTGAGCGGGACAATTAGGATGGAATCCCTTATGGCTATCTGCTCGTTGAGTAATTGCACGAATTTCAGGACCGACTGATATGTATTGTGGGATATGAGATACTCCATGCCAGATAACATTATTATGCCGTTCTCGCTTTTCTTGAGGAAGTTCTCTATCTGGTAGAACAGCGCGGATAGATTCTGCGGTGCCACCGTGTTCTCCGTGTCCGAAGTTGACAGCCAGATTATCGGGGTTTTCTGCAGGTCGAATTTCTTCCTCACCTTGGCAGGGAAATCCCTTGTTATGCACAATCCCTGGTGGCCGTGTGTGACATAATCCTTGAAAATCTTGTACGAGACATCGGGGATCTCCTCCTTGACAAGATAGCTGGTGGCCGTGTCCAGTTCGAAGGCCTGGTCTGATTGCTCCACGCTCTCGGCCTCCGGCCGTATATCCTGCTTGCTGATGGCCATCTTGTGAAGGCATACCTCGTCGCCCTTGCAGATGCACGTTTCCTCCACACAGTCATACTTCCTGTTGAATAGGGCGGAGACCACCCCTGAAAGGTAGCCTCTTGTGAAGTTGCATTGGGGAATCTCCGAGCGGCCCATGGCATTTGCCTCGACCGAGTCTTCGAACTCTATGACAATGAAGCCCCCATCAACCTTCAAGGAGCGTGTTCTTCCCAGCCCGGTCTCGATCATTATGCCAGGCATCATCTCCTGAAACTCTTCAAGGTCATCGCATTCAAATCCTATGCTGCGAACCAGTCCCTCTCCGCATCTGTATCCATATCTCTCCATGGTTTCCTTGGAGGCCTGCTCGCCCATGACTATCTGGAGCTCGTCGCTCAGGCTCTTCAACGCATCCCCGGGAATCACGAAGAAGCTCACGTAACCGCCGTCCGCATCGCTCATCAGACGCCCCCCGCGAGAAATGAATCTATCACTCCATTGCCAAGCTCGATGAAGGATTCCTCCACGTCAACGCC
>JAGLSY010000016.1 GCA_023135545.1 Thermoplasmata archaeon
GAATGGGAGGCCACCATTCCGACCTTCAGTTTATCGGTATCATAGCCCGAGGCAATCTCCTGGATCTCCTTCCTGTCAATCATGGAATCACAGAAGCGAGATAGCATTTACCTATATAATTTAAATTGATTATCATCCACTTCATAATAGGGCAGGTTCATCATACCCAGCATACATAGCTGCTCCGAGCAGGCGAGAGGGGGAAGGGTCGAGCCAGAGGAGGAGCAGGGTGGGGGGAGTACAATAGGATGGGGTGGGAAAGACAGCCCAGCATTCTATCCTTCATCATTCCAAAACATTTAAACCTACCATGTTATCTCCAACATGGTATTTCCCATGCTGGACATCATAAGGGCCGTCCTGGCCTTGCTCCTGATATTTTTCATTCCAGGGTTCATGATAGTCAACGCCATATTTCCTAGAAAAGGGGAATTGGATGTGGAGATGGACATGCTCTATCGCGGAGCACTGGCCATAGGTTTGAGCATCGTTGTAACCATCATGGCCGGGTTTTTCCTCAACGCCTTTGGTGTCAATCCGGATACTGGTGAAGGGTACTTTTCGACAATCTACATCACGCTTACATTGATCACTGTCTCCATTGTGGCCTTTGCGACGGGATGGTGGCGAGGAGCCTACCAATTCATGGGAAACTGGCATAGCAAATTGATAAGACCGTCACCCCCGGACCCTAAATCCCTCACCGGTCCCATGCTCAAGGACAAGGCCAGAGGATTCGAGCACAGGCAGCTGGCAGAGGAAAAGTTCAAGACCATTGACAGGATAAGCCAGGTGGAAAAAAATGAGGCCATGCATGAAGGAGAAACTGCCAAATATTATCGAGATAAGCGGCTGGCCCTTCAGGAAAAGTTAAGAGATATGGAAGCGAAGATGGTTGAACTGGAGCAGCAGGAGGAGTTGTATTGAAAAAAGAAGGAGAGTACAAGATGGTCATTGTCATTAGAACGGATATCAAGCTGAGCCCAGGAAAGATGGCGGCCCAGGTTTCCCACGCGGCTGTCAACTGCTCCTTCGCGGCAAAGAAATCAAATACCAAGTGGTTCAGGAAGTGGTATGATGAAGGCCAGCGTAAGGTCGTCCTGAAGATTCCCAACCTGGCTGAGCTGCGGGAACTTCAGTATTCGGCAAAGGCGAATGACCTGCCCAATTCTCTAATTACAGATGCCGGACACACCGAACTGCCTCCCGGAACTGTTACATGCCTGGGGATAGGGCCGGCTCCCGGAAATCTCATTGACAAGGTAACTGGCAGTCTGCCATTGGCATGATGTATCTGTGAACCAGGATACAAGGGTTGCAAGGGTTTACTTCGTTTTCAATCTGGCTGCAATTGTCAATATCAGACCTATGAAGCCCAATCCTACTGCCCCGAATATGTTCCTACCAGGATAGTCACTGAAGAGAGCAAGCACCAGGAATATTATCAGTCCAATTACGCCCATTCCAGCGCCGATGGTGATGAATAACTTCCCAGATCTCACTCTCTTGTCCTTCTTCATCTTGATATATTTGCCATGGATCATAAATCCACCAAGTATGATGACCAGACCACCAAGTGAAGCGGCCAATGCTAGTATCTGGAACACGATATTCAGGCTGTCGATTCCGGTGATCTCAAATGCCAGATTTCCCAAAGCTTTCCATGTTTCAGCCCCGCTCATTCCTGCCAGCAACATGAGAATTCCACCGATTATGGCCATTAGACCGGCTTGCTCATTATTTGTCATCTTCTTCTTTCCCATATATTATCCCTCCAAAGGATCAGATAATCACTGTCCGATTATCTTCTTAAGTGCCTCAAAATTATCCGGATGGGCTTTGAGATATTCCCTCGCGGGGGCCAGTATCTCGGCGATGGCATCGGCAACACCGTTCTTCAGGTCCATGGGATGAAGCTTTCCTTCCGAATAAGCCATCATCAGGTCGTTGTAGGTTTCGAAGGTGAGATTGCCGCCGAACTTCTCCGGTCTCTTTATCTCCATCTTTCCGAGTGACGGAAACACGACAAGTCTAGCATGATCCAGCACCGGGTTGGTTTCAACATCGTCCTGCGGGCAGAAGGCCTTGTTCATTTTCTTTCTGATAATGTCCGGCTCGTCGTGGATGAAGATACAGGAGCCGGGATCGGACTTGCTCATCTTGCCCTCTGCCGCGTCCATCCTGCCGCCGCCCTGAAGCCCCATCAGCAGAGGCCAGTGTAGTGCGACCGGCTTTTTCTCGCCCAGTTTGTCCGCGACATCCCGTGCCAGCATGTGAGCGTGCCTCTGGTCCATTCCCCCGATTGCGATGTCGATGTCCATGTAAAAGATGTCGGCAACCTGCATTGCCGGATATATGAGTTTGGAGGCATCACTGTCGGCTTCATCCTCCTGCCTGCCCATGATAGTCATGGCCCGTTTTATCCGCGCCACGGTGGAGGCCTTGGAAACCCTGAGGACCTTCTCCCAGTAATCCTTGTTGCCAGCCAGCTCATCCGCATACTTGTAGATGATGTTGGGGTGGTCGGCGCCCAGGCCTTTCAGGCAGTCGATAAGGTAATCGCCGCATATCCTGATATTGCCCAGATCGCCCTCCATCTTGTCGTTGACGAAGGCGTGCCAGTCTGCAAGAAATACGATAACTTTGAAGTCGAGTTCTGCAAGGTCCTTCAACTTGCGGGCCACCATGAGTCCCTGGCCTATATGAAGCAGGCCGGACGGCTCCACTCCCCAATAGGATATCAACTCGCCTTCCTTCTCAAGGATGGCTCTGGCCTCGGATTCTGTAACGACTTCCGAGCAGTTGTTGACCAGCTTGGCATATCTCTCATCGATGGATGACATAGATAATGGGATTGCGGCATGTAATAAAGAAGTTTTGATAGAGCACACACAACGTATAGACAGAATGATTCAAGGGTGGAACACAGTATTAGCCAGTCCACTCCGAGCAAGTAGACGCACCGCGAGCAGGTGAGCAGGGGGATGGGTGGTAGTTCCCTTTGGATTAATCTAGTGACAATCGGCCTCCGAGCGAGCAGGCTAACCTGAGTTTTTCTTTATAACCCCTTATTTTCTTTTTGGAAGGTTAGCCAGCACAGCGAGGATTAAAAAGAAAAAATGGGCAGCGCAGCGGTGGAGGGTGGGGGGAGTTATCATCGGATGGGGTGGGCTAATTGCAACGTGCTAGTAGACCTATTTCTTCACCTGGTAGATAACGTCTATCACGGTCCCGTCCCGGTATGCGATGATTGCCACGACCCTGTCCTCGAAGTCCGGCTCCGTAGCCTTGCCGCCAGCCTTCTCCTCGGCCTTCTTTGCCAGGTCCTGGATGTCGACAACATTGAGATTGGCTTCCTTCGCCATGTCCAGCATATCTTCGCGGAGCGGATTTATGGCAATTCCCTCCTCCGTGACAATCGCATCAATCGTCTCGCCAGGGGTTGTCACGTTGGTAACACGCTCCATCACTATTGGCCAGCTCTTGCGGTGGGTGGGGCATGTAACTATGCACATCTTCGAGCCCGCGGCAACATCCTGGTGACCGCCGATTCCATGGAGAAGGTAGCCGTCCGAATGGGTATTGACATTTACATTGAAATCGATATCAACTTCAGTTGCACTGAGGAGGGACAGGTCCACCATGTTGACCAGTTGTCCGCGATTGAATGGGTTGGCATAAAAATCAGGCTCTATCTCGTGGTGCTTGGGATTTTCCCTCAATGAATTTATAGAGGGAATATCAAAACTCTGGGTGTCCAGTACCTTTTCGATAAGGCCCTCGTTGAGCATGTCCACGATGTGGCGGGTTATGCCGCCGTGAGCGAACCTGGCCGTCACTTCTTTCTTTTTCATCTTCTCCCTGATAAAACCGAGGGCAGCCAGTGATATTCCGCCGGCTCCCGCCTGGAAGGAAAATCCATCTTTTATCATGCCGCAGGCATCAGCCAGTTCTACAGTTTGACGGGCTATGTCAAGCCTCTGGGGGTCGGTGGTGGGCTGCATGGTGCCGGTGGCTATTCCCCCCGAGTCTCCGATGGAGTCCACTTCGACCACCCAGTCAACGTAAACCTGGGAGATTATCGGAGGCATCACGGGGTAGGGTTGTAGATTGTCGGTCATGACAACGCAATGATTGGCATATCTGGCATCGGCAAGCGCATAGCCCAGGGGGCCGCATGCCGAGGGGCCTTCCCTGCCATTGGAATTGCCGTACTTGTCTGCAATGGGGGCCGCTACAAAGGCGGTGTCGATCTTGAGTGCTCCGATGTGGATCGCCCTGACTCGACTTCCATGGGAGCGGAGCACGGCCAGGTCATGCATTTTACCCTCTGATACCGTTCTCCCGACAGGGCCGTTTATGCTTCCCTCAATGGATGAAACGGTTCCGTTCTCTATCATCCTGACAAGGGGCTCATGAATCGGAAACAGGGCGCTCTGGGCCAGTTTCAGGCCTTTCAGCCCTCTTTTCTGGGCCATGTCCAACACCATGTTGAGCACGTAATCTCCATTCCTCAGATGATGATGGAAGGAAAGGCAGGCCCCGTGGGTGATGCCGCATCTGTCAAAGGCATCGTCCAGGCTGGACACTATCTTGTCTGGGCTGTAGTTTGTCGGCTTCAGCGGAAGCGGTACTTTCCAGCCCCTTGCATGCCTCTCGTAAGCCCCCTTATAAGGAACCAGGTGTCGACCGCCGACTATCGAGGGAATGTCTCTTCCGACCGCGTTGATTGGCATTTGTTTTCCTCCTATGGCCCTTCAGGGCAGGTCCCTCTCTTCGGGACCGTCGTAATCGTGCTTTGACGTGTACATCTTGCGCATTGGTCTTTCACGGCTCATCTCCTCGTAAACCTGGGCGACGAGGCCAGCAGTCCTCCCCATTACAAAAAAAGCCTTGCCAAGCCTGTGGTCGAATCCCATATCGGAAATGACTGCCGCGATGGCCCCATCGACGTTGATGGGCAGTTTGCGGCCAGTCTGCTCCCCCAATTCATTTTCTATTGCCCTGGAAAGTTCCACATGGGGACCGGAAATGCTCAGTTGCTCGGCAACCTGGAATAATTTTTTGGTCCTGGGATCGGCTGTGTGAACCCTGTGGCCGAAGCCGGGCAGCCGCTTTTTGCTCGCGCGGGATTCCGAAACGAGCTGCCTTGCAACCTCGGGTATGGAGAGGTCCTCGCCCTTCGCCCGGATCACTCCCTCCTGAAGAAGTAAGGCTCCCTGCTCGATGGCTCCGCCGTGAACATCACCAACCGCCATTATGCCAGCTGCAACCGCGGTTGGCAACGGTACTCCGGATGATGCCACTGTCCTCGCGGCTCTGGCCGATGGCGGGGTTATTCCATGGTCTATGGAGGATGTTAGAATCGCGTCCATCATCTTTCCCTCGTTATCGGTTGGCAGCCTTCCCTTCAGTAACAAAAATACCGAATGGGAAAAGGGCACTTCCCCTATCAGGTCCTCCTGCCTGTAGC
>JAGLSY010000160.1 GCA_023135545.1 Thermoplasmata archaeon
GTCAGGTTCTCTGCCACCAGTGACGAATTGATGGTTATCTTTTTCCGATACATCCAGTCGATATCATAAGGTCCGCATATGGGTTTGAACATGACCTCGTTGATGACAATGTTAGGAATCGAATAATTGATTGTGAAATAGCAGTAATCGAGATAGAGATTGTCCTGTGCAGGCAATCCACCGTCAATTCCCCGAAATCTCACAGCGAAGTTCCCGGAATTGAGGTCAGTGGCGGAGGGGAGATTCGTACTTTGAATCAACGTTGAATCGATATCTGTTCCGGCAGGTGCGCTCAGCGTGTAGTTACCCGCATTATACTCCGTTGCACCCACCCTCCACGTTATATTCGAAAGCGTATCATTGACCAATATCCATCCATCTGTGGTATTGTATCCCAGATAGTAGGTGATATTGTTTATCACTGCACTTGACGGGATTTCGGGCCCTGGAAATGAGACCTCTATCCAGTCCACCCCGGGCTCGTTGGTATCCCCGCTCATCTCATATACACCATCACCTGGAGCATCCTCATCTAAATTGAGATAATCGATTATGTCTCCGTCCGAATTATCAGCATCATCTGGATGCATATGACTGGAGATATACGGATTGTTGGACCGCAGGCCATTGTTCTTTTCCATGGTCTCACCTATGACACTGTCGGCTGTATCAATAACATTTTTATTCCAGTTTGCTGCGATAAAGAAAATATCAACCGACTCCGCGGCATTCAGAAATCCGGTACCCATTCTGGCTTCCAGCTCGCTCGAGAGTGTCTCGACCTCGATTTCTGGCTCATACCTGGCAACCCACTGCACACTTCCGGTTCTGCTTTCCTTTGAGAGAACGGGATTCTCGAGCACAGCCGGGGAAGTATCTTCTGGACTGCCCAAAAACGTCATGACCGACGTTTCCAGGACCTCGCCATCCTTTCCTGACAGATGAACCATGTGCTCGGCACCCATGGGCAGCCACGAGGGGCTGTAACCTGTACTGACATTTTGATCGGAATCTACAAAGATGAATATTGAATCCTCACCCAAAAGTTCCTGGGGAATATCATTTTGTGGTTGTAATTCTCCCCCGCCGCTATCTTGTGCCCTTTTTTTTGGTAGAGCTTTACTCACCGGTATATCGGAGTAGCTTTGATATCTTGGAACCATGGGAACCGCGGAGCCCCCCATCATCGTGCCTTCCACGTCAAGATAGAAGTACAGGGATCCGTCACCTGCTGTTACCTTGTATTCCTTCATGTCCGTACTCTGCTTTATTATCGGTAGATCATCTCCATCCTCATGGCCGTATATCCCTTCCCAGTCCGCAAACGCACCGTCAATGCTAACGGTTTCGGGTACTGCGCCAATATAACTCATACCCGTGTCTGAATGGAGGGTAACAGTGCCTTTATTTATCATAATATTCTCCCTGGATGCGATTGAAAGACCCGCCACACCGTATGATGCAGCCCCAGAGGATATTGTTGCTGTCACAAAGAGGGTGGTTGTGTTATCCATTCCGATCCATACGCGTTCATCAGGTCTTAAAAACGCATTATAACCCAAAAGAGAAACTGATGCAATCTGTAGATCGCTTGGTGTATGGATTCTGTCACCGTCATCGATGAACAGGCTGATTTCATCAATATCCGAGGGTTCTGAATTTCCATTGAGGGTTACGTTGAGGTGCTTCAGTTCGATATCAGCATCCTGAGCTAATAGATTCAATTTCAACAGGCAAACATCCCTGGCTCCAATGGCCAGTATATCTGGTGCCACAGCTTCCGATGTGAGAATCAATCGACCCTTGTCATTGCTCACCACAGTATCGGAAAAGTCCTCATTATCCCTGGAATCGATTACATGGAACAGTACATCGAACTTGCCTGAAATGCCAGGATTTGAACGTACCTGGGTTTCGAGAACATGATCTGATAGGGCCCAGGAAATAGACCCGGTCTTTTTGAATCCATTCCAGTCCTTTGGATTGTACCCCCCTTCAAACTCCAATAAATCGGAGGTATGTACTATACCATCATGACCTTCCAGCTCAATGACAAAGTCGGCACCCAGGCCCTGTATTTCATAACCTGTTTTTGGATCACTATCCGAGTCAATGAATATATGCACGGCATATGATGTGAATTCATTTCCTGGCCTGGGTCTTGGATTCCCGAATATATAACCCTCCACCTCCAGATAAAAGGACAGTTTCGAATTCCAGGGTCTTTCCTCTTCATTATAATTGAATAAACGATAATCCCTGATATTTACGCTTGGGTTTATCATTTGATCGTCAGAAGCGTCGTCACAACCCTCAATGTTCTTCCAGTCACCGAGATTGCCGTCAATGAAAATGCCGCTTCCCTCGTTATATGGGGACCGGAAATTGACAAATACGAGCGGAATGATGACCAGTACCGCAATAACAAGTACCCTGGCTGCGTTCCTTTTTTTCCTTCCTTTTCCATTTATACGCTTTTTATGCTGTGAATCCCCGCACGATATACCGTTTCCGTTGGTGAGACCGTTTCCATTCACCAGGCCAGTGCTATTGACTATATCCCTGATCTTTATCTTGACGCTGCCGTTCGTAAGTCCGTTGCCGTTGGTCAATCCATTACCATTTATCAGTCCGCCGCCCCTTGCTGGGTTCCTGTTTTTATCCATACCATTTCCATTAACAAGACCCCTGCTGTGCTCTAGAACAGTGCTCTCTTTACCTGAATTGTCTTTCGAGGGATAAAATGGAATACTCTTTATCATGGTCATCCTCTGCGGCTCAATTTAGCTTTTGCTCACTCTTCAAACGCGTTATAGGAAAAAAAGCGATGATATAATAGTTATAAGTTAGGTTAAAAATATCGTCTTTGATAACATTTTATTATATTTTATTGTCCCAGATTGGGTCGTTTACAAGGGCTTTTAATGAAAGAAAGACTGGCTTCGGCCCTGTGCCGGTTTTATCTTGATATATGACACATATGTCTACAGAGATGTGTCGGTTCTTCAGTCGTCATCATCTTCCATAGATTGCAAGGGAGCGTGGGTAGGCGTTGCGTCTGCTGGACCGGTTTCGTCAAGTTCCTCATATGCCACTTCAGACGGTTTGTACCGCGTGTTATACTCTGATACCGCGAGGGATGAATTTTCCTGGGATTCCGATGCTCCAGCGGTCCTATGAGCCCTGAAGCCCGAGAATCTCCGTGATAACCTGTGCATTCCCAGTTTTCCTACACCGGACCTATTCAGCTTCGTCCGGAAGAGTACGGCGAATTCCTCGTCCAAGCCCTCGAAGGTATTTATATCCCCAAGCCAGTCCTTTAAGATATATGTATACCGCTTTTCAAAATCATCCAGCCATTCCTTGATATCCTCCTTGGCCGCATCCGAGAATTCACCTGCATGGATTATTGCCAGATATGAATATTTACCTCTCTCGATAATGAGCTCTTTATTGCCAAATTCCAGTGACTTTAGGGCTGTGGTATCATCGCTGTATTTGAATGAATCTGTAATAAATGTCTGGACTGCAGTGAGCATCCCGGCAAGCATATCATTATCTATGTTCGGTCTGACCCTCCTCGTTGCGTGTTTGATAAGTATGCCGTTGGAGTCGATCAGAAAGATATCTTCGATAGTAACATTCTTATCCGCAATAAGTGCCCTCCTTACCAGCAGAAGTGCCACAATAATTGCGATCATCAGAGATAAAATGATCCACCAGAGGTCCGATAATTGACTCCAAAAAGATTTCTCCGGTTTTGAGGTGATAACCACAGAAAACGTCTGGGAGGTCTCGTTGATACCATCCGAAATCGTGATTGTTACTTCATCATGCCTGACATTTGAGGGATAGTCGAATATAATGAAGTGTCCCGCCACTGTAACACCCTCAGGATACTGACTGCGAACACCTATTGTCAGGTCCGTGAAATTGTACGCATCGTTGTCGATGTCGATTACGTAATCCCTCAAATCCAGAATCCAGGACTGACCCTTTTTATATTCCTGATCTGGAATGTAATCAATAACCGGTGGATCGTTTACCGGAATCACTGTAACCAGCATGGGTGCCTCGGCTATTGCCCCATGCGGGTCCATGGCCCGTATGTTTATTGATACTATGCCGGACCAATTCTCAGGGGCTGAGAATTGAATGGCCCCAAGGGCCTGGTCTATCGTGATTTCCAGATCCCCGCTGGTGTTAAAATAGTAAAGTGTATCCTCGGGGTCGGCATCCAAGAAATAGCCGTGGAGACTCCATATTGTGGTATATGATGTGTCTTCGTAGAGCCATACATGGGGAAGATTTTCAACAAGAGCTATGGGAGGATGGTCGTCAGATATTGTAATGACTATGGTATCTGAGGCTTTTTCCATACCATCCGAAACCTCGATGGCCACTGCAATGACGGATCCGTAATAACTCTCTGGGAGGTTAACCATCATTTTTAGACCCGAAAAGGATATGTTATCGGTTTGCGTGCTCAAAATCAAATCGTGCCAATCGGTATCTGGATCGCTGATATACGGTGTCAGATCGAAGATGTATAGCTCGTTATAATGAACAACAAGATCAGGTACCCCCGCAATCACGGGCGGATCATTTACCGGTAAAACCGTGATCTGTACGATATCCTCCACCCTGGCCTTGAGAGGGTCCAGGGCAATGAAGCTCACATACTCGGAACCATACCAGTTCGAAGGTGCACTCACATCAACGCTGTGATCATCTTTTATCATTATGTTGACATGCGAGTTGCCTGTTACATAGTAAAGGCTGTCCTCATCGGGATCTATGAAATAGTCGTCCAAATTAAAGACATCGGGTTTTAGTTCCCCCTCGTACAAAATTATATCCGGCAGTTCACTGACAAGTTCAGGTACCCAGTCGCTTGTGATCTTTACCAGTACAACGGTTGCAGTTGAGGCCCCATCCCCGTCCCACACCGTGACAATGACTGTTCCGCTCTGTCCCAGCATGTTCTTGGGGTAGTTGAATGTGATATTCAACCCCTCAATACTTGTATAATCCGATTCATCCGTGGTCAAGATCAATTCTTCTCTTGGTGTCTCGAAATCGCTCACATAATTGAAGAAACGATACGTGTACGGTGAGTCGTAATGGATAATGAGCGGATCTATTGACTCTATTCTCGGCGGATCGTTGACAGGGGTGATATTGATCCACAGGGATTGGAAGTCTGCATTACCCTCCAGGTCAGTAACCCACAATATCACGTTATTGCTTCCGTGCACATTGTCTATTGTATTGAATGTCAGATTGGTGGTATTCTCATCGAATATCTTGAAGAGCGAGGCGTTCCAGCCCGTGATGTACCATCTCAACTGTGATTGCGGCGCGTCCATATCCTCTGCATAATCCTGCAGGTTCAGGGTCCAAAATCCGAAGTCTTCGGGTTTTATCTGATCAGGTACCTTTTCGGTTATCCTTGGATGATAGAACAGTGTATCGAGGAAAAACGTGAATACTCCGCTGTAATCCCCCCAGTTTTCCCCGTCAAAGGCCCGAACCCTCCAATAATATCTGGTGGAATCATTAAGAGGTGAGGTGAGATCATGATAATTCTCGGTTACCAACCTGCTGGCCACATCCCCTGAGAAATCCTCCCATGAGGACCATTCCAACATGTAAAACTGAATCCCGTCCCCGTTGAGATCTGCGGGTTCTGTCCAGCTGAGTTTCGGATAAATGGAGACTTCTATGGAATTGTTGGTGGGTGAAAGGAGGACGGGCGCCTCGGGGGGCAGATTGCCTTTATAGAAAGCTATCTGCTGAGCATCGTTCATATTGCCCACAGCATCATAGCATCTGATAAAGATGTCATTCCAACCCGTTGAAAGCCCATCCCAATCAAGGTGCCATAACACGGTATAATTGTCCATCACCGAGATGAATATATCGACCCATCCATTATTCATACCGATATTGTACTGGGCGCGTTCCAAAGATGAATTCACGACTTTGCCCTTGTGGAAGTCCACATCTATTATGCTGCCGGGATCGGTTTTATGTGGGCCGTAACTTGGTAAGTTCACTGTAACAAGAGGATCATAATTATCTACTTTAATGGAAAACACAGCACTTGGAACCGTGCTTGAGCCCGGCACGTTGATAACGATGATGTTATGGATATCCTCATCATCATGCATGAAATCAGAAACAGTGTCCAAATCCAGGGGACCTGAGATGTCTGTCCACAGGTTACCACCGTCATCGGCAATGGCAATATCGAAGTCCGAATCCAAGGGTGATATGACGGAACCCTCGAACACAACATTCAGACCCTGCCAGGAAATTGTCTCGCCCGCCCTTACCCAGTCCCCGCTTGTCAATGAACCCTGGAATTCACTGGTCACAGACAGTACTCCCGAGAACTCCAAATCGTTCTCCCCTCTCCAGGTCTCAGATGAAAAGATGTTAACATCCATGACCCCATCCTTGTCACGAACCTCCACATATGGTTCATATAAAGTCTCGTACTCATAGGTCCATCCAAACCTGAGACTGAAATTCAGAACGAGCGTATTGAACGAGCGTATTGAACCGTAACTCTCCAAAGAAATGTAGCTATTGGGATCCCAGGATTCCCAGACAGTATCATTATTCTCCGTCCAGATGAGTTCCATACCCATACCGGATGGATCCAGGATCAGGGTCACATAATCCAGGTCGGCAATATCATCGGGGTCATATATCACGACCTGCCATATGTACGTTAACCCTGCGTAGATGGGCTCCCCGTCGGCATGGCCCAAAATATCCAATCCGACTATACTGGGTTGTCCATTGGTTTTCACAGATATCTCAGTGGCATCTGCAAAGGAGCCATTGTTACCAGCATTATCATGGACTATTATTTTGAAATAGTAAGTCGTGTTCTCTGCAAGACCAGTGATCTTTGCATAACCTGTTGAATTCTGGGTCAGGTTGGCCTGTAAAACATAACTCCAGGTCGCATCATTTTCGTCAACATTCGGAGCCGTGTCATAGTATATTGTATAGTTCATGAAACCTGATCCGCCCTCGCTTACCACATCCCAAATCAGCATTATTGCACTGCCTGTGCTATCCGGGGAATTGAACCCGCTCACAATACCTGGAATAACGGTATCCCTGAAAATCATCACAGTTTCCGTATCATTGACGTTACCTGCCAGATCAAAGCATCTGATATGGACCGTATTCCATCCCTCTGCCAGGTCACTCCAGTCGACACTCCATTCTGCGGTAAATATATCGGTATCCATTGAAAATATGGTGGTCCAGGGACCCATAGGTCCGACCTTGTACTGCGCAAAGTCCAAGGTTGTGTTGCCTGCCCCACCATAATCAAAATCAATATCTATGATATTACCAGGATCGGCTTTGAAAGGTCCGTATGACTGGACGTTTACTTCTACCAGCGGTATCAAGTCATCGATTGTGAAAGTGAGATTCATGTCATACAAAATCGGTGTTATGGAGGTATCCTTTGTGGACAGATTAACCCTGAACCTGATCTTGGGTATCGGTGCCGCACTCAAATCATCTCCGGCTTTGATCTTGTTCCATGAGGCTCCCGAATCAGTGGAAAACCAGTATGTAATGTCCGTGTTCAAGGGAACATATGCAGTGGCAATGAAAGACCCCCAGTTCACAACCTTGCCCTGAATGAAATCCTCGGTCTCGATGGTTCCGTTTCTGGCGAATTTATGGTATTTTATCCTGACCTCGTCAACACCTGGAAGGGTGGGTCCTCCTG
>JAGLSY010000161.1 GCA_023135545.1 Thermoplasmata archaeon
TTCCTCTTCCACAGTCTCGGGTAGGTTCCGGGTGCCATGAATACCCGTTTGAGGTCAATGGCCACGCCTTTCTCGCCGCTTATCAAATCCTTCCCATCCTTCTTGGCAATTCCCAGGCCGATGGCCTCACCCTTCAGGGAGAAGATGGCGACCAGGTCTTCTTTCTTGATATCTCCTTCGATCCTGGTGATTCCGGGTAGTGCCACATTGGCCCCGTGGCAGACGGCATCCACGGCCGTGTCCTTCACGACCACCTTGGCCATATCGTCAAAGAGCCTTTCCATGGGCATTATGAGTTTTCTGATTTCATCCTCATTTCCCGATTCCTTGTAGGATTCGAAGGCATCCTTCAATTCATGGAGCCCGTAGATCTGGTCCTCTGTAAAATGGCCGCTCCTTGTCCTTCTCAGTTCCAGCATGTGGCCGCCTATTCCCAGAATGTCGCCTATGTCTGTGCAAAGGGTCCGGATGTAGGTTCCCGGGTCGCATTCAACCCTGAAAAGCACGTTGCGCTCGTCGATCTCCAGTATCTCGAGAGAATGGATTTCCCTAATCCTCAATTCCCGCTTGACCGCGGCCCTGACCGGGGGAGTCTGGTATATCTCGCCGACGAACTCTGAAAAGACTTTTTCTATCCTGGTTTTCGTAGCATTGCCGTGAAGCCTGAGGACCGCGACATATTCCTTGGTCCCCTCCAGAAGCACG
This sequence comes from Thermoplasmata archaeon, assembly GCA_023135545.1. GTDB lineage: Archaea > Thermoplasmatota > Thermoplasmata > SG8-5 > JAGLSY01 > JAGLSY01. Next base: position 706 of record JAGLSY010000161.1, read on the forward strand.
TCCAGCGCCCTGGTGCCGTCCTCGAAGACTATGGGCAAAACGCCGCTTACATTGGGGTCCAGTGTTCCGGAATGACCTGCCTTCTTCAGACCTACAATACCCTTCACCCAGGCCGAAACCTGGTGGGATGTGGGGCCCCTGGGTTTATCGACCAGCACCATACCCAGTCTGAGATAATGCTCCAGTTCCCTCTGCTCCGGCTCGGTGCCGTGCTCGCTTGCGGAAAGGGTTGCTTCACTCGTCATCTTTATCGATTTTCTCCATTATCTGGTCAATTATCTCGTCAGGTGTCAGGTCGTCTGAATGGATAACCATGTCATAAACGGCCAGGCTTCGAGAATCTATGCCGTAAGCCTTGCTGTAGCGCTGGTGCTCGCATTCTTCCCTCTCGATGATTTCTTCCCTCACCTGCTCGGGTGTTTTCGACTCCCGCCCGGAAATACGCTGGCTCCGGGTTATTATGGTGGCATCAATCCACACCTTGAGGGCCAATATTCCATTAAGATATAACATGTGGCCCGCTAACCTTCCTTCGATTATGACGTTGCCCTTGGCTCGTTCCACAACTGTCTTGTCCAGCTCCTTGTCGATGTCCGAGTTTTCCTGGACCATAGCTCCGAAGTCGGCCAGGCTCATGCCTCTTGCCTCGGCCATCTCCCTGAAAATTATGCCGGTGGTAACCAGCTCGTATCCCAGCCGCTCGGCCAGAAGCCTGGCTGCCGTGGTCTTGCCGCTTCCCGGCGGCCCGCTGATCGTGATTATCATACTATCACACACCTGCTTCGTCCATTTCCTTCAGCATTTTGGAGAAAGTCACCAGCTTCAGCATCCTCTGCAGGACCTGGCCGAATGAAAGTGAGATCAACATGTAAACGAAGATCCAGTTCTGGAAGGCACATACGACCGATGTCTGGAAGTTGACATTGTAATGCCAGGGTATGGAAAACA
>JAGLSY010000162.1 GCA_023135545.1 Thermoplasmata archaeon
GCAGTTCATGGAGAACCTTTCAAAAAGGCTGGATGATGTCCTTGGAAAAAGATACTACGATGATATGACAAAAAGCACGGCCAGAGACATCGGAATGTCCTATATCAGAGTACTGATGGACCTGGGCGGCGATGTGTATCTGGATTGTGCAGGTGATGACTCCTGCGTGACAAAGGTCCGCAAATGCCCGTGGGAAAACCAGAAGACCAAGAACCTCATACTGTGTATCCTGTGCAGGGGGATAGCCGGCAGGTTTGCCCAGCACTCCACATCTGAAATTCAGATTAAACTCTGGAAGACAATGGTCGACGGCTCTTCCGAGTGCGAGATTACTGTTGAAAAACAGGACAAATAATCAGGAGATTTGCATGGATTTTGGGGAATGGAACAAAATATACGATGGGATAGTTCTGGATTTCGGGTATGACAAGGAAAAGGACAAATTGGCCTCCAATATATTATCCCGGAAACTTAGGAGAAAGAACCAGGCCAGCCTCGAAGAGGTATCTGAGATTATCCAAAACAAGGTCGTTCATGTCGTGGGCGGCGCAATCCAGCCGGCCAGTCTGGAAAACCTGACCCCCGGAATTCCGATAATAGCGGCCGATGATGCCACTGGCCCTCTGTATGATGCCGGCATAGTGCCTGATATTATCGTAACAGACCTGGACGGGGATGTTGAGAAGCAAATTCAGGCAAACAAAAGGGGGTCCATAACCATAATTCATGCGCACGGCGACAACATCGATGCCATGGAACACTGGCTGCCTGAATTCAAGGGCAAAATAATGGGCACGACCCAGGCTGAACATCTTCCTAACGTCCACAATTTCGGGGGTTTCACGGACGGTGACAGGGCCGTACTGCTGGCCGCCCATTTTAAAGCCAAGAAAATAATAATTCTTGGCTTTGATTTCGACCACCCGGTTCCGAAACCGGGGAAGGACATGGCAATCAAGAAAAAGAAGCTAGCATGGGCTAGGAAATTGATAATGAGCATAGAAGATGCCGATATTCAATTCATATAATGAATTAATGAGTTGATGCGTTGAAACATCCGCAGTCGGTACACCTATGCCCTCCTACCACCCCCCACCGCGCTAATGGATTGCTATCACCCATGCTAGCAACTACTGGAACCCACGCTGTGCAATTAACATCAAGCGTTTCGAGCAGGTAGGGGGCGAAACCGATAGGTTGAGCGAGGACTAATCGCTGGATTAGTCCGAAAGGGCCAGCGGAGCGATGATACCTCGTCGCGACCTAGCCCTGTTGCAGACAGGGCGTTGGCAGAAACGCAAGGTTAGGGGTGGATAAAGGTAATCATTTGGTGGCAACATGCCCCGTCTGATTGCATCGATAGTACCAAGGAAGGCGGGGTCGTGTTATTCTGGTTGCGCGTTAAACCTTCATCTATACGCGACCAGAAAATCTAATACGATTATCAACAATTCCAAATAAAGTATTTGATTCGGATGTGCCAGCAAGTGACAGCGATGTACCAGCAAAAAAATTACCCTTCGCTTTGTAGGCGAGGGGCACAAATCAAGCCCCGCCAGGAGTTCAACGATGGG
>JAGLSY010000163.1 GCA_023135545.1 Thermoplasmata archaeon
ATTGAAAAAGAGGGATATCTCGCGCTCGGCACTTGGCAGGGAATCCGAAGCATGAATGAGATTTCTCCCGGTCTCCAGTCCCAAATCGCCCCTTATGGTCCCGGGTGCGGCCTCCAGGGGATTGGTCTTTCCCACCATGGTCCGAACGGCAGACACCGCCTCCTTTCCTTCCACAACCATCGCGGCTACAGGGCCGGATGTGATGTAAGTCATCAATTTGTCATAGAAGGGCTTGCCGACATGTTCTCCGTAATGCTCGGCAGCCAGTTCTGGAGAAATGGTCATGAGCTTCAGGCCGATGAGTTTGAATCCTTTCCTCTCAAATTTCTGGATAACCTGGCCGACCAGGCATCTCTGGACGCCGTCCGGCTTTATCATGACAAAGGTTCTTTCCAAGAATATCACCCATCCTATTTTTCGGTGTCAACCGAGTCTTCTTCAGATGGCTTCTCTTCAGCTGGAACTTTTTTCACAGGCTTTTTTTCAACCTTTTGCTTCTTTACTGGCTGTTTCTTTTTCGGGCTTTTCTTGGGCTTTTTATCTTCCTCTTCAGCCATAGCCTTTTCATGCTTGAGGGTCGATTCCTTAAGCTCGGCATATCTGTTGGTCCAACGTGTTCTTCGAGGAACCCTTTTCAAATCAATTAGGTTCTTCTTGCACTTGTTGGAGCAGAGATTGTAAATGGTTCCATCCTTCTTGACATACATCTTGCCGGTGCCAGGTTCTATGGCCTGACCGCAAAAATTGCAATTCTTCTTATCGACCATCAAAACACCTACCTTATGCTGAGCTTTCTTGCCTCTCTTTGTGTCTCTCTAAGCAGTAGAATATCACCAATCTGAACAGGTCCCATGACGTTCCTCGTTATAACCCTGCCCTTGTCCCGGCCGTCCAGCACTCTCACCTTGACCTGGGTAGCCTCGCCGGTCATGCCGGTGCGGCCAACGATTTCTACGATCTCAGCAGGAATTCCATTCAAAGTCATTAACAGCCACCCAACCTACTTCTTCAGTTCGGCCATGGCTTTGGTCATTTCCTCGAGAAGAGCCTTGCCCTTGCCAACATTCGTGATGGCCACGGACGCGGTCGGCTTTTCCAGACCGCATGCGATACCCAATTCCTGCTTGCTGGGGACATATCCGTAGGGGACATTCTTCTCCTCGCAAAGCAGGGGCATGTGGGCCAGAATTTCCTCGGGCTGGACATCCTCTGCCATTACAACAAAATTGGCGGCGCCCTTCTCGACCAGCTTGGTCACCTCGTTGCTGCCCTTCTTCACCTTTCCGGTATCCCGTACCAGTTCCACCAGCTGGAAGACCTTGTCTGCAAGCTCTTTCGATGTTTCAAATCTAACATACATTGCTTTTGCCATTATTTCACCTCATTCGGACAATCGCCAGGGCAATCATCTTCATTATTCATCGGCTCACTTAGAGCAGTCGGCCAATACTGGTTATGTATATATCATTTTCTCTTTATATGATAATTATTAATTATTCCCTCGATAATCTTATATCGATAGGTGAATTACCGGATTTCAAGGTGATATGATGCAGAAGATAGTGGAATGCGTACCGAACTTCAGTGAGGGGCGAGATAAAGGTGTCTTGGACCAGATAGTGGCCGAGATCAACAGTGTGGAGGGCAGTCTGGTAGTGGATGT
>JAGLSY010000164.1 GCA_023135545.1 Thermoplasmata archaeon
AGGAAAAAGAGAGTGGAAAGCTATCCGTAAGAAGGCGGGATGGCAGACAGGAAGAGATCACCTTAGAGGAACTGGCCGCCAAGCTTTATGAGATGCAGGCCGGAATGCCGAAAGCCATGCTGCCGCTACCCATGCTTCTTAGCAAGAGAATATCATTCAGAGGCTAGATATTTCGAGGGTTTTCAATGTCTCTTCTCATCTCCGTAAATTCCATAACCAAGTCATACGGACCGCAGCCGGTTATCAAGGATATCGGTTTCAACATCGATGAGGGGCAGAAGATCGGGCTTATAGGGCAGAACGGAACCGGCAAGACCACGCTTTTGAACATCATCTACGGCATCGAGAGGCCGGACAGCGGGGAGATTAAGGGGCTGAGCGACAAAACGCTTGGCTACATGACGCAGCACAGCCCCCTCGACGATACCAAGACCCTCATTGAGGCAATATCCAAGCCCACCGGGAAACTTGGCTCCCTTGCCAAAAAAATTACCTTCCTTGAGAACAAGTTGGAGAATACTGGCTCAATACCGCCCGAGCAGGTGGAGGAGATATCGAAGGAATACGCTACCGCCCTGGAGGAGTTCGCATCCAGCGGGGGATACGGCCAGCCATCAAGGGCCGAGGCGATTCTGGAAGAGATGAGATTCACGAAGCGGCATTTCCAAATCAAGATTAGCGACCTGAGCGGCGGCGAGAGGACCAAAGCACGGCTGGCCAGCATACTTCTGGAGGCGAGGGGGGCCGATCTGCTTCTGCTTGACGAGCCCACCAACCACCTGGACATCGAGACCACGGAATGGCTGGAGGATTACCTGGCCGGTTATTCCGGGGCGGTGCTGATGGTGTCCCACGACCGCTATTTGATGGACAAGGTCATTTCCAAGGTTGTGGAGCTCGAATCGTGCGTGTCCAGTATATATTCCGGCAATTATTCGGACTACCTGGAAAAGAAGACCTTCGAGCTCGAGAAGAATATGAAGATGTACCACAAGCAGCAGAAGGAAATCAAGCGCCAGAAGGAGATGATCGAGTGGATGCACAGCACCTACTCGTTCAGCTCCCTGCACAAGACCCAGCAGAAGAAGCTTGATAAAATGGACAAGCTGGACAGGCCCCAGGACCACGCCCGCAACCTGAGGCTGAGCTTCGGAAAGGCCGAGAAGAGCGGGAAGGACGTTGTCGATGCTATCGGGATTAAAAAATCCTACGGCCAGATATCCATAATCGGCAAGTGCGATTTCAGAATCGAGAAGGGCGAAAAGGTCGGACTAATCGGGCCCAACGGCTCCGGAAAGACCACCCTGATCCGAATGGTGATGGGAGAGTTGAGCCCGACCGCTGGCTCCATCAAAGTCAGCAAAGGCACTAAGATAGGATACTACGCTCAGGAGCAGGATGGGCTGATCAGGGGAAACACGGTCATCCAGGAAATCCGAAAGGAAAAGAAGGACGCGTCAGAGGAGTGGGTCAGAAACTACCTTGGCAAGTTCTTTTTCAGAGGAGAGGATGTTTTCAAGAAGGTGTTCCAGCTAAGCGGGGGCGAAAGGGCAAGACTGGCAATCGCAAAATTCCTGCTGGCTGAACATAATATGCTGATCCTGGACGAGCCGACAAACTATCTGGATATGTATGCCAAGGCCTCTGTGGAAAAGGCCCTTGCGGATTACGGGGGCACGGTCATGATCATAACCCACGATAGGGCGGTGCTGGACAATGTCGCGGACATCATTTTCGACCTCAAGGACGGCGCATTAACCACATTCTACGGCAACTATTCGGAATACAGGAGACATGCGGGCAAGGCCGGGTTATCGACCGGCGGGGATGTCTACGAGGTCATAAAGAAATTCACGGACTGGTCATCAGGCAAGAAGTATCAGAAGGGCGAGAGGATAAGAATACCTGAGGGGGAGCTGGATAAGTATGAGTGGGCCATTGAGAACAAGCACCTGAAGAAGAAGTAGGAGTGGGAGGAGTAGGGCTTGTTCTGAAGGTCCTGCCGGCCAGGCCAGTGGGGGATATATTTGTTGTGTTAGCTTGGGTCTCAGTGATTATCTGCATGGCGGGGGGCCGGAAGGCGGGCAAAGGAAATCGCCAGCAAGAAATATTTCTGCACCCCACATCTACGCAAACGGATTATTGCTAAGCGGCAACACTTTCTTCCCCATTGTAATCTCATAGCCGCAATGGGTGCATTCGATTACATCGGTGTCCAGTGTTATCTTGTGCTCCTTTCCGCAGTAGGGGCAATTGACGATGTCTGATCTCTTCTTTTCCTTCTTTTCAGGCATCTGGCCGCACCCAATCTCAATACCTATCGTCCCTGTCTCTATCGTACCTGCCATCCGGGTCGCTCTCATAATCCTCATCGTCCCGGGTATACCTGCCATCCGGGTCGCGCGGCGAACTATCCTTCTTGAAGTAGAGGGCCATTATGACTGCCACGGCTATTATCAGAACAAGCACAAATATCACGACCACCCAGTTGAAGCTACCACCCGGGCTGATGGATTCCTTCACATATATTTCGACCGTGTCGGTATCTGAATTGCCTGCCTCGTCGCGCACCGTGAGAGTTACATTGTAGGTGTCGTGCTGGGTAAATCGGAACTTGGGATATGGGCCGTAAAGATTTACCTGGCTTCCGTTATATACAAAGGTCCATGTGTAGTTGATTATACCGACATTATCGGTCGAGCCAGAGCCGTCAAAGGTTATCCAGACATTGGGGTCGGTCTGCTGGTCTTTACCGGCATCGGCAATAGGAGATTCGGTATCTTGCACCACAACCAGCAGGGTGTCGGAATGGGTGTTGCCGCCATGGTCTGTGACCGTGAGGGTAAGAAGATACTGGCCGTAATGATGGAATGTGAAATTGAAGCCCTGGGTGGATACCACTACCGACTGTGCCTGGTATGTGAAGCTCCAAGTGTAATTGGCTATTCCGAGATTATCGGTCGAGCCGGAGGCGTTGAAGGTCAATTGATTTCCCTGGGAGATTGTCTGGTTGGAGCCGGCCACCGCCACCGGAGCCACGGTATCAACACCTATGTAGGCATCGTATCCTGGGGAAGCCGGAGCCGGTTCGGTATTGTTGGCCAGGTCGCTGGCTATCGAGTAAAACTGGAACCAGCCATCCTCTAAAACACTGGTGTTGAAAATGGAGCCATTCCACATGTTTTCAACAGCCAGGGACCAAGCTCCCCATGCCTGGTTGTCGGCACTGAAGCGCATCCACAAGTCCACGTTGTCGTGGCTTGGGAAGGTGTCGTTGGTCAGAGGGCCGAAGCCACTGGCCACAACACCGGCGGTGTCATTGGCGGTCCAATCAAGATAAACTGTCCTGTTATCATGCCAGAAGCTGGTCGGAGTCAATATCTCGGATTCGGGCGCGGTGATGTCGTAGGCGCACTCGGCATCGTATTCGGTCGGAGCCACGGGAGCCAGCTCGGTGTTATTGAAGGCATCCACCGCAATCGAGTAAAATTGATAATAGCCCTCGCCGTCAGGGAAGGAGAAAAGCCAGTTCCATGGCAGGGCATCATCGAGGCCGAGCTCAGTCCAGTTGCCGAAGGTGGTGTTGTCAGTGGAGAAGCGGTAGTGGAAGGTGACGTTAGCCGTACCGGTTATGTTGTCATTTGAGGTTGCATTGATTTCAGTGGGTGCGCTATGCCAGTAATAAGGCTGGTTGACAATAGAGTAGGGGGATTCGGCATCGGGTGTTCCGGGCAAGTTCATCAAAGGATAATTGTCCATTGCTCCGGCCCCGCCGGTAATAGTGTAGTTAGTGTCGCCGAGGCCGTCACTTCCCGGAATGTCCTGATCAGGGCCAGTAAAATCATCCAAGCCAGCGTAATCCGACCAGTAATTGCCGCCATCTGGGTAGCCATTGTCCCAGGCGTTGTTGCCTGTGTCGTCCAAGGCGTGTGTGGGGTTGTTCTCAAAAGTGTTATTGTATATAGTGCAATACGATGATGTTTTAATGCTCGCACCCTCATATGCATTGTCCTGGATGTTATTATTGACAATTCTTGTGTTGTTTGAACTATATACGTAAATACCACAATCGTTGGAAAGGGCAGTGTTGTTTTCCACTCTATTATTCAAGCTACTATGAAAGATAATGCCAAAAGTAGAATTGCTTACCTTATTTTCCAGTACCTTATTGTTATGTGAAGTCGATAGGTGAATGCCATAGCCGTTCAAGCCCGAGGCAGAGGCAGTATTGTTAATGATAACATTGTTGTTTGAATGGCTAAGTTGGATCGCCTGGTTGTTACTATTGAACGTATTATTGCTTATTGTGCTGTTTTCGGCCAGGAAAATTGAAATTCCCCGCCCATCGATAATATTATTTTCGAATTTTGCATGATTGCTTTGCATTACTGACAAAGCCCACATATCATCGCTCAGAAAGTTATTCTTCACTACGTTATTATGAGAGCCAAGTTCGAAAAATATGCATACAGGCATGTAGGTTCCATTAAAATAATCTGAAAATGTACAATTAACTATATCATTTTCCTCAATTGTGTTATCCTCGGAATCCCTGAGCCAGATGCCATATACATAATTGAGGCTAATATTACACTTGCTGATTGCGTTTTTATTGGACTGGTATGCTTTTATCCCGTATTTATTTAGTAATAATGTATTGTCTTCAATCAGATTTCCACTTGTCGACTCAAGATATATCCCATTATCAACATTTGAGGAAATATTGTTTCCCAACAAAGTGTTATTTAAGCTTTGAGAATAAATACGAATGCCATCAAAGTTATTATTGGTTATTGTGTTGTTGAATAACAAGTTATTGGAAGAGTTCAGTATTATTCCATAATTACTCTCTGTGATATTATTTCCATCAATAATGTTATTTTCGCTGGACGATAAAATAAACACTCCTCTTAAAGCGCTTGATTGTACTGTATTGTTTATTATTGAATTATTGCTGGATTCTTCGAAATATATGCCATCATATTCACTGGAGTAAATGGTGTTGTTGAATAATCTACCATTCATGACATTGTAAAAATTAACACCACAGGATTGGTTATAGGGGGGTGAAAATACTCCACTAGCATTCAAAAGACTGCAATTATTTATCTGGAAGTAATCAGTTGTGTTTCCCACATAAATGCAATCTCCCAGACCATTACCATCAACCTCCCAGTTCTCAATAATCCAGGGGTTCCAGACGGTTCCGTTTCCCGTACCCGTGTTGTTAACACCATTGGCAAGTGTGAAATCTGCGTTGGAGTCTATTCTGATCGGGGCATGGGGCACGAGGCCCGAAGTGGTTGTTACCGGAACACTGGCCTCTACATAATCCATGCTTGCCGGAACTATCATCATGCTCGTGAACATCAGCACACTTATCAGAACAATTATCGCCTTCTTCATACCCATCCATCCATTACTTATTCAATACATGACCTCAGAGTATAAAATGTTTGGGTTTTGTTACTTACTGGAAGACCAGTGATTAAATTTTGGTCTTATGCACACGCGCGGTTATGTAGGAAACATTTATGTAAACAATGATAATGTTGGGACGATGACCGATATCAAAAGACTCAACCTGGTTCTTGGTATTGTTGCCGCTGTTATTCTTATTTCCTCATGTGCCGCCTTTGCCTACACACTGATCCCCCAGGGGGATGCTAGCAAGGTAATCGTCAATGGCATGGACTTTTCATGGGATGACATTTCTGAGGATTATGAGAGTGTTTCATTCGAGGCCGGGGATTTGGAATTCGAGGGTGTAGCACTGGACCAGATTATCATAGACTCCGGAATCCAGGATTGTGCCGACTATGAATACAAGTTCGTGGGGGCCGATGGCTACGAGAAGGATGTTGGCTGGGAAGATGTCGAGACTGCTTATCTGGCGCTAGAAGATAAAATGGTGGTGTTTCCCGGCTTGACCAAGAGCTTCTGGGTCAGGGATTTGATCACAATTGATATAGTGTGTGAGAATTGCTAAAATGATAGGATTATTGAATGAGGTGAGATGATGGATGGAAAGATTGTCGGATTGATCGTTGTTGTCGTGGTGGTGATTGCTGGCATAGCCTATGTCCTGCTCCCTGACGGGGAGGGGAACGGTGGCGGCGGCATCATGTTCGAGGGACAGGAATACACCTGGGACGAGCTGGCTGCGGACTACGAGGAAAAGACCATCGATGGAAATACTGGCATATCCCTGAGTGCGATATTGAATTCCACGGATTTTGCCGA
>JAGLSY010000165.1 GCA_023135545.1 Thermoplasmata archaeon
AGGTCTGCAAACCCATCATTACCGATAGTCATATTTTCCTGGAGAATATCTCCGGCTGTAACTGTGAGGTTATACATGTTAGGCGTGACCCAAATGTCGGGCACTGCTATGACCTCGACATATGTCCAGACCTCATTGTTGAATGTTATGTTCTCCCCTGGAACCGGCACAGCATATATTGAAATATTGAAAATTCCTGCAGAGACTGGAGTGTAGTCGAAACTGACCACTTGTGAATTCCCTGAATTCAAGCTGATGAACATCCAATCTATGACTATCCCGTCTTCTCTAAGTTGAATCTCTATGTCTGCCTCATTTGAGAGCCCTTGGTTCATGACAGTTGCATTGATCATGGTTGTGTCGCCAAGATACATCTGTGTTGGAGCAATTATATCATAAACTTTGATGTCATGGTCTGGTGGAAGGACCGTAAGGTAGACCGGTACAATAACAGGATTCTCGTCTGGATCGTTGCTTGATATGGTAATGTTAGCCTGGTAGAATCCAGGATTAAGCGTTGTCGCATCCACGGTAATCTCAATGTTAGTATCATTGCTCGGTGGGACAATACCGGATGTTGGGAACTCGGAAAGCCAGTCACAATCTGCACCTCCTCCGTATAATGTCACGTTGTCAAACTGGAATTGTCCAGGTCCGGTAAAGCTCTCCGGAATATCCCACTCAAAGCTGATGCGAACCGTACTGCCTCCAAAGGCACTCAAATCAACTATGCCATGAAGGTCACCTGTATCCCATACATCCGTACCCGCGACTGCGACTAAGATTATGTCGCTCTGGAGAGGTATCCCCCCTCCTGCCGGTTCAATATCTACTCGGAATATTCGGTCCAATGTTCCACCATAAGGTGACATTTCCCAACCAGCACGGTAATCGAACTCTAGTGCTGTTGCACCTGGTGGAATGGCAAGATCCTGAGCTACCTGAATTGTTCCAGGCCCGTCGCCATCGAAACCGTGATTGACTGCAAAGCTACCATTGGTCGGGGCGACAGGGAAGAACCAGCCGAAGTATCCAGACATAACCACTTGCAATGGGTCTAAGGGACCTGCCATATCCTGCGCTACCCAATCTGTAAAATCACCGGTCTCAAAGCTGGGATTGAGAACCGGGTTAGTAGCGATTCCCCCAGCGTCGTCCGTTATATTGAAGTAGAGATCGCCAAATCCATCATTCCCAATAGCCATATTGTCCTGGTGAATCTCTCCGGCAGTCACTGTGAAATTGTACAAGTTCGGTGTTACCCAGATGTCAGAAACAGCTATAACCTCGATGAATGTCCAATTCTCATTGTTGAAGGTTATGTTTTCACCAGGTACTGGAACTGCGTAAATGGATATGTTAAAGATACCTTCGGATATTGGAGAGTAATCGAAGTTGACCATTTGTGAGTTCCCAGAAGATAAATTGATGAACGACCAATCAATAGGCACCCCGTCTTCTCTCAGTTGGACCTCGATGTTTGTCTCATCTGAAAGACCCAGGTTTGTCGCTGTAGCATTGACCGCTACTGTGTCACCTAGATACATCAGGGATGGGGCAGTAATGTCAGATACTTTAATGTCGTGATTTGTTGGGGTAACGGTCAGGTTGACGGGAATGGTAATTTCTGCTTCATCCGGGTCGTTGCTGGATACAGTTATGTTAGCCTGGTAGAATCCTGGTTCAAGTGTTGTACAATTGACGATCACACTGTGAATCGAAGTTGAACTTATAGAATAATTGAGCCATGCCTGGATATTCAAGCCAGCCCACAGGGGCCAGCCATCCGTCATGGTAACCTCGCCGGTGGCGTAATCCACCGAACAGTAGTCGTCCAAGCACCACCAGCCGAATACGCCTTCGTCCACCCACAGGG
>JAGLSY010000166.1 GCA_023135545.1 Thermoplasmata archaeon
GGAGGTAGGTCCATGTGGTGTCTCCATCCAGGTCCGTGAACACGCCCGGCACAACAGTGCTGGCCGGTATCAAGGGCGTGGAAATGAAGTTCCAGCCTGCTATCACGGGGATCTCGAAGTATTCGGGTGTCGGGGCCTCGCCTGGCTGATGAATGGCCGAAGGAGTTGCGCTGTTGTCGTAGCCGAAGGTGAACTGGCCGTTCGGCTCGGCCACTGTTTCAACAGTGATCCGTGCGTAATCGCAAAGAAGCTTTGTCTGCCGGTTGTTGGCATCCAGCAGGTCGTGGAATACAAGCCAGGTAAACCTGTTGTTGCCGGCCGTGTCAACGTAATCAGACCACTGGGTGAAGCCCGGGACGGTATCATCCAGAGTGCCGGAGAGTATCCCGTCGGTCGGGTCCCTGGGCATCTGTCTCTCGTCGATGAAAAGCCATGTGGACGCAGCATGGTTCCAGGCATAGAGCTGTGTGACATAGCCGTCGTCATTGGCGTAGGTTCCGGCCTCGTAGTGCATGTAAATCGAATGAATCTCGGAAACAACCTCGGCCAGTTCCATGATGAGCTTGTAGGCGGCGTAGTTGTCGGTGCCGGCATCCTGCGGAACCGTCTTGGTGCCGTCGGAGATGGCGATCTGTGAATAATCGCCCAGCTCGGTCTCGGAGATTCCGTTCGGCCCGGTCGGGGGACTGCTGGACCAGGGCGCTTCGTAGTACCATTTATCTGTCCCGCCGCCGGTGGTGAACTCGTAATCGGTCTGGGGGCCGGCGGAGCCCGGGCTCACAGCCGTGATGTTCAACCACAATTCCACGTAGTAAGCATCGCCGATTCCGATTGTCTGGGTACCCGCTGCAGTGTATTCCCATTGGAATTTGTGGTAGTCGCTTGTGAAAGTTGAAATATCCTCATCGTCAAAGCCCGTGGTGAACATGAGAGCGTCATCGCTCTGCCTGAAAACACTGGCGAAAAGGGTTCCCGAGGCACAATCGTTGTTCATTTTTCCGTAAGCGTAGAACCTCCACAGGCCGTCCATATTACTGGCTTCCGAGAAGGTCGGGCTGACCCATTGGCCATCGGTCATGTCAACTTGCCAGTCTCCGATAGTATCCATTACCATAGATGTGGATGCCTGGATGGTTCCCTCGAAGGCATCGTTATTTAGATCTCTCTGGCCCGGAGCAGGTGACTGGACCTGGAAGAATAGAAGCTGCTCGGCCGTGGCAGATATTTCCACATCATTGGGCGGGTCTTCGTAAAGCTGGCTGGGGTCTGGAGCGAGGCCGCCCGCGTCCTGCGCCACCACCCAGTAATAATAGGTCGTGTCCTCCACTATTGAAATTGTATCTGTCCAGTATATCGGGTCATCGGGACTCATCCCGCCAGGAGAGTAGGTCGCATGGGGAGTGCTGACACCCAGAACGATACTCCCGGGAAGGCCGGGGGAGGTATCCCTGAATATGTGATAGGTAAGCGGATATTCATCATCGTAATCCAGACCTGCCAACCATTCAAGGTTGAGTGATGTGCCTGTTCCCAGGTTCTTGATGTCTGTAAGCCCGTCAAACTGGGGCTCATCCGGTAAAATTCCAGGGGCGCCATTGTAAATCACAAGGGCAAAATCCTGGTCGAGCTCGCCGGTGCTGGCCACCGCATCAGCGGCAACGTTCTCGGCTATTACCTCCACCGTGTAGTAACCGGCCTGGAGCTCGCCGGGGGCGATGTAGACGCACTCCACGTTGTTGCGCGAATCGTAGTTGGCCAGTCCCTCATAGTCCCAGGGCGAGGCCGTGCCGGCCTGGCTGTACCCGCCGGAGAATGCGTTTCCGTAATAGGTGGTGCTGCCGTCCGGGGCCGTAACCTTAAGGTTAAGATTGTTGATAAGCTGGATTGGTGCAAATTCGGCTGCCGCGGGGTCAACCCATGTGAGTGTGAGCTTCAGGGGCTCGGAGGGGTCATCATAGACAACCAGGGTAGGTATGCTGTATGTTTCGCCAGTCTCCAAAAATCTTTCAGGAAAAGCCGGGTCGGCATCCTCGGTCATCACATTGACGGTCGGGGTTAGGATATCGGGCAGGTAAATTCTGCCCCAGCCTTCATCATAGTTTGGAATATCTCCAACGCCGCCTGCCGAGCCAGATATGTCCACGGCGCAGTTAATCAGGCATGCGCGAACCATTGCCGGCGAGGGCTCAGTTCCGCGTGTGGCGTTATACCATTCGAAGACACATCCACCGCTGCCAGCTCCGTAAGGGCCGGAAAAGGAAGTTCCAATGTTCCAGTTGTACCTGTTATCCGACGTGTAATAACCGGCGCCGTCATCACTTGTGGCGCTGCTGACCGTGGAAAGCGTGTAATCCGCCGGAGCCAGAACATCTGGCTTGATGCGGTTGTCGGCTGTAGGTCCCCGGCTGCTATTGGGATACATTGCATCTATGTCATTCCTGTTCTGGGGGCATCCGTAGGATGTTCCATCAGGATAATAATTCTGCGAGCCGCCCACCAGAATGATGTTCTTTGCACAGCCCGGGGAAACAATTCCCTTGGCCCCATCATTTCCTCCGGATTTGAAAATTATCAAGGGCTGGTCTCCGGGCGTGGAAACCGAGCAGTCCCTTATTGCGGCGTCGAAGGCCACGCATTGGTAGTCATAATCGCCCTCCGTATTGCCGGTGCCCCAGGAGAAGGTGCAGATCTCCACATCATTGTCATAGGAATCCTCGAAGAAACCCTCCCACTGGGCAATGTTGTCCGGCCCGCCCCAGTTTCCGGAAAAGATCCTCTGGACGAAGGCGGTGCAATCCGGCGCGGTTCCCATCCCCACGTAATAGCCGGTATGATACTGGACACCGGTTCCCCGCGAGCCGTCGGCTCCGAAGCATCCTGCGCAGTGGGTTCCGTGCGAGTTGCCGTCACCGGCGATGTTCCCTGCTGGCCAGTAAGTCCCGATTCCGTCCCTGTACTCAATGCCGCCGACAAATCTCTCTCCGAAGTCCTCGTGGCCTGAACCGGGATTGCCGTCACCGATGCCTCCGTCGCACAGGGAGATCATGACGCCGGAGCCGTTCCAGCCTGCCAGATTTACAAGGCTGCCGGGTCCTCCGTATGGAGTTTCGGGTGCCCAGCCTCCTCCTAATATCTCCACTTCGGTCTCGCTCTGCTGTATTTGAAGTTCACTGTCATATGCCTGGCTTATCCGGATGACATCATCCAGCATGGCGATATCGGGTATGGAATCCGGCACTGCCAGAGCCCTTATTTCAAAGTAATTCCCGGTTTCCGAAAAATCGATGCATTCTATAACTGCCAGTTCGCCGAGGGTCATCAGGGTTTCCATGGCATTTGCGGAATCGGAGAGTTTAATCATTATATGACCGTTGGAAATGTGACTGGAAATCTTGTAGGCCGGCTGATATATACCGAGCCATTCCGTAAAATAAAGCTCCCGCGCCTGGCCCTCGGCTTCCTGCCCCATCCTTGCCAGATAGGCGTAGTTGGGGATGTATTCCATTATCTCGATGCCCATGGACTCCAATTTGTCTAGCCAGCTTGCCTTGACAGGCCCTATGAATTGTATAATGTAAAGCCCCTCGGTGCCAGGAGGGTATCCATCAATTCTTAGATTGTCAGGAATGTCTGGCTCCCCTTCGGCCGAATCGAATTGAAAGCCCTCGAGGCACACGAGCCTGCGACCATCCATGAAATCGACCGCCACGCCCCGGTTTCTCAGCTTTTCAACGCCGGCATCCGATATGCTGGCCAATTGAAAGGTCTCGTAGCTTTCTATAATCTCTATGCCTGATTCCATGAGCGCGGAGTAATCCGAAAATATAATGACCTGAGAAGACTGGCCATTGTTCCCGGCATTCAGAATGCCAATTGGCATTATCATTGTCAGGCTCACCAGAACCGAAAGAGCCGTCACGGCCCATCTCCTCCGGTCTTTCACCGGACCTTTTTCACTTCCCACTTATCCAACTCCTGGCTGCCGTATATAAATCAAAAATGGAGAGCCGGGAAGGGCTCTCCGATTTGAGGCTTATGGTATTGTCAGCGGCCCGGCCGCATTGACATTTATCCAGTATGCAGAACCACAGTAGAAAAGCTCGGCATCGTTCATCATGACAATATCATATGCGGCTGCGCCGTCGAATCTTTCCATGCGGTCTATTAGCCCGGGATTGGCTGTTTTCAAATCAGCGAGCGAATGTGTTCCATCAACGGTGGTAGGCCATCCTATCATGTTCCAGCCCTGCTGCAGCATGATGGTGCCGTCCGATGTCAGGGTGCCAGTGACGTTAATGAAACCATCGCCAACACTTTCAACGTATATCCATACGCCCATGTCCTCGTTAATGCTGGCCAGATCCTGCACACCCGGGAAGGCCGGGTTGTAGGTCTTCCAGTGGTCCGCGCCATCAACTGCGTCATAGTGCTGGAGGTAGGTCCATGTGGTGTCTCC
>JAGLSY010000167.1 GCA_023135545.1 Thermoplasmata archaeon
GTTTAGAAATACATATTGAAATTTCTTGTTTGTCCTTGAAACGCTGGGTTTACCAAGCAAAGCAAAAATATGCAGTCCTCTTTCGCTACTTTCGGTTTCAATTAGATTTTCGGAAATCTCATATGAGAACAATTCAGCTATCCGCTGGCGCAGACTTTGCCTGCCAAAGAGACCATAAAGCTCTCTGCCGTTATGGGTCAGCGTCATATCCAAATCGCTATTTGCCAGTGCAATGCGTGTGAAATGCTCACTGATATGAGTCATCTCAGTGTTGGCGGTTTTGAGGAATTTGCGCCTGGCAGGCAGTTTATAAAAAATGTTTCGGACCTGGACTGTTGTGCCGTGGTCTGCACTGCACGGGCTAACGCTGCCTTTATTTCCACAATCAATCTCAATGCAGTTAGCACCTTCTGAGTTTTTCATTCTGCTCACAGCCCTGACCTGTGCCACCGCGGCTATACTCGCTAATGCTTCGCCTCTGAAGCCAAGCGTCGATATGCCGCGCAGGTCTTTGGTGGTTTTGATTTTGCTCGTTGTATGCGGCTCAAATGCCGCGGCCAGATCTTCGCCGTCCATACCGAAGCCGTTATCGGCGACCGATAATAATTTTCGGCCTCCATCTTCGATAGATACTGTTATTTTTGTCGCCCCCGCATCGATGCTGTTTTCCAACAGTTCCTTCACGGCAGATGCAGGTCTTTCAATCACCTCGCCGGCGGCAATCTTGTTTATGGTGCTTGAATCAAGAATCTTTATCCTAGCCATTGGGAGAGCATGGGCAACAGCCTTAATAAGATTTTTTGAGGATGAGGAAAAAACACAACGCTCCGAGCAGGCCATCGGGGGATGGGGATGGCCAGCGCAGGAGCAAGGTGGGGGGAGTAATAACAGTTGGGGCGGGCCGCAAACAGCTCATTCCTCGGCAACCTTCTCAAAATAATATCCACATCGATAACTTATCAACTGGCCAGAGTTTTCTGGAAAATTCCTGCACTGGCTAGGCCTCCTGTTCCAGATAAGACATCGGTTGCCGAAAAAGAAAATACAGGGTATGGGAAGGCGGCAGCAGGCCCCGCATTCCAGGCATTCGCCCTTTCGCACCTCGCCGTTGTCTGGCATCCCCGATTTTTTGGAAGTGAACATGCGCTTGAACTTGCCCCCGAAGGAAAGGACAATAAAAGCGCACCCCATAATGAAGTTAAGCCACAGAATCTCCAGCTCCCAATATTTTATATTGAAAATAAAATATAAATCTAGTGCGAGAAAGAAAGCTCCACCCATAAAGAAAAATCTGTATATCAGCAATTTCAGGCGGTTATACTTTATCCTGGACTTGTTGGGGTGTGTGCCAGCCATTCTACAACCATCTCTTACTCTTGAAAAATTCGGTCTGGGTTTTATTCTGCTGGCTCACTGAAATCACCAGACTATCATGCGGCCGTTTTCATTTAAAGTTTTTCGAAGGGGACAGATTTTTATGATTTCAGAATATTGCAGGCAGGATGACCATTATCGGTGATTTGGGGGAAAAGGCAGCCATCTCAAGGCTTCTGGAGACCTTCGACCCTGACGGAAATTCCGGAATAGGCGACGACTGCGCCCTGGTGGACATGGGCAGGGAATACCTGCTGGCAACCTGCGACATGGTAAACCAGGAAACCCACATCCCGGAAGGAACGAGGGGCTGGCTGGTGGGGTGGTATGTTACGGCCATCAATCTCAGCGATATAGCCAGCATGGGGGGATTTCCCCTCGGCCTTCTTTTCGCAATGGGCCTTCCGAAAGACATGGATGCCGAATACCTGGACGATATAGCTAGGGGCATGGAGGACTGCTGCCAGGCTTATGGGGCCAGGGTGCTGGGTGGCGACACAAAAGAGAATCCCACTATTACCATAACCGGCACGGCTTTCGGGCTGGTCGGAAAGAAGGATGTCATGCTGAGAAAGGGAGCCAGGCCCGGGGACATTGTTTTCCTGACCGGGCAGCTGGGCAACCAGCTGGGCTGGTACAAGTCCGGGGCAGAGCAGGATATCGAGTCCCTTCTCAAAGTTGAGCCGAGAATTCGGGAGGGGCAGATACTTTCACAGAGCGGTGCCGTCACATCATGCATCGACCTCTCGGACGGACTGAGCACATCAATTCATCACCTAAGGAAGGCCAGCGATGCCGGTTTCGAGTTGGAGATGGAGAAAATCCCATTTATTTCAGGTCTCTCGGATGAAGATAAGGAAAGGTGCCTGCACCTGGGCGGCGAATTTGAACTGCTTTTCACGTCCGACCCGTCCAAGGCACAGGGGCTTATGGCCAGCGGCCTTGGAGGATTGAAATTGACGGCGATCGGAAGGGTGATGGATGATTCGACCGTGCATATTGTGGTTGACAACAACAGCCAGGCTCTTGAGGACATGGGCTACGAACATTTCAGGGAGCGATAACATGGAGGCTAGACACTGGAAGCCGCTGGATGACAAGAAGGTCGAGTGCGGACTCTGCGCCCATAGATGCGGGATAACCAACGGCAGGACCGGAATATGCGAGGTAAGGAAAAATAAGGATGGAAAACTGGAGACCACGACCTATGGGGTGGTTTCCTCAATGGGGCCGGACCCTATCGAAAAAAAGCCGCTCAACCACTTCATGCCCGGCACACGCGCCTTTTCCTTCGGAAGCATCGGCTGCAATTTCAGATGCGATTTCTGCCAGAACTTTTCCATATCCCAGCAGTACACCAAGAGAGGTGTTAAACAAGTTAGTCCGGTCGAAGTCCCGCTCCTGGCCCAACAGTACGACTGCCAGAGCATCTCCTGGACCTACAACGAGCCAACCATCTGGTACGAGTTCACCCTGGAGGGCTGCATCCAGGCCCACAAGGCCAGAATTGCCACATCCTACGTGACCAACGGTTACATGACCGAAGAAGCTCTGAGGGAACTGGCTCCCCACCTGGACGCCATGAATATCGATGTCAAGGCATTCACCGACGACTTTTACAAGAAATTCTCCAAATCCAAACTGCAACCGGTGCTGGACACCTGCATGCTGGCCAATGAGCTGGGCATCCACATCGAGTTGGTCATGCTTCTCATACCCGGAAGAAATGACGCCCCCGATGAGATAAAGAAATTCAGCCAGTGGGTCCTGAACGACCTCAGCCCCGACACCCCCGTTCACTTCTCTGCCTTTCACCCGGATTACAAGGTGCTGGACATAGACCGAACACCGACAAAGCTGCTCGATAAAGCCCATGGCATAGCCAAGGATGCCGGATTGAGATTTGTGTACATGGGAAACGTGCCCCACCGGGATGAGGAAAATACCTATTGCCCGGACTGCGGCCAGCTGGCAATAAAGCGGATGGGATATTATATAATGAAGATGAAGCACGATGACGGAAAATGCACCAACTGCGGGGCCAGTTTGAACCTGGTGATTGACCCCTTCAAGTAGGCGAGGCCATGGATTTTGATGTGGAATTGATAGAAAAATTGAGGCAGGCCAGCAAGGTTGTTGTCGTAACCGGCTCCGGCATCTCGGCCGAAAGCGGAATACCTACCTTCCGCGGTGAAGATGGGCTATGGAAGAAATACAGGGCCGAGGAGCTGGCCACCCCCCAGGCCTTCTTTGCCAACCCGGAGCTTGTGTGGGAATGGTATGATTGGCGGAGGCAGTTGATAGGAAAGGCGGGGCCGAACCCGGGCCATCAAATCATTGCCAGTATGGAAGATTATTATGATGATTTCTTGCTAATCACGCAGAATGTGGACGGTCTGCATGGAAAGGCTGGCAGCCATAACATGGTGGAGATACACGGCAACATCTGGAAGGTGAAGTGCACCGAAGAAAACACAGAAAAATTCCTTGATGAGAACCCCATTGGCCAGCTGCCTCCAAAATGCGAGTGCGGAGCCCTGCTCAGACCGGCGGTGGTCTGGTTCGGGGAGTCACTGCCTGTTGATGGGTTAGTCAGAGCCGACAAGGCCATAAAAGAATGTGATATCCTGATAACGGTTGGAACATCTGGGTATGTTTATCCTGTGGCTTCATTTCCAATGATTGCACAGGCCTCAAGGGCATTAGTTATTGAAATCAATCTGGAGAAAACGCCCATCTCGCAGATAGCAGATTACACGCTGTTGGGCAAGTCCGGGGACGTGTTACCGGCACTGTGGCACAAGGTTATACAGAAATAGAATGGAATTGCCTATTTACCCGTACTGGCAACAAAGAAATTAAATTTATTCAATCGTACTGCTTGCAATCATAGCAGTAGTGCCTGTTATACTTCTCGATGAATTCCAGATTGTTGCCGCAGCTCTTGCATTGAGGAAGTGCTGGCTCGGCAGGGGCCGGCTCGACAGGTGGTTCTGGTTCGCCGGTCTCATCAGTATCCGGATATGCCTTGCAGCTGTGACAGTACATGCGGTCATATTCTTCAATATAGGAAAGGGGCTGGCCGCAGCTGGGGCAGGGGTCTGCCTGTGGTGCGGATTCCGGCACGGGAGCCATAACAGGAACTGGTTGCGGCACAGGCTGTGGCTGTGGTATCGACTGAGGGCCTGCAGCTGCCTGGCCAGGAGTTTCTATGATTATGGTGGCTGGAATATAGTCGTGCATTATCTTGGTCGAGGTCCATAGCATCGTGCCGCCGGTTCTGGCTATGACAAGGCCGGCCGTTATGAAGAAGAATCCGGGGCTCAGAATGGTACCCTTCAGATCCTCGAAGGCCTGTTCCATCATGTCCTCGTCGTCGATGCTGGAGAAATCCATTATCTGCGAGATTATGCTGAATATGTAAAGAAGAATCAGGGCCACCATCAATATCATGGGCAGTGTTCGGGACAGTTTTGCGAGAGCGACATTGTTGGTCGACAGGTAGAAGATGGCGGCGATGAGGCCGATCACCAGCAGTGCGGGAATTAGAAGTTCATAAATCTCCATGTTATCGCCGGCACTCAGAGCCATTACCAGACCTAACATGGCAACCATGAAGCCTATCACATAGAAAATTATGCCAGCAATCCTGTCCTTCTTTGCCTGCTTCTTTAATTCGGGTGAAGGCTCTGGCGGATAATAGGAAATCTGGCCTGGTCTGGATGGATAATCCATCCTCTGTCTGAAAACTATACTGTCATGGCCACTGGCCCCCATTTCTCTCTTTGCGGCGCACATGGTTTCACCTGTTGTGGAAGAAGCAAACGTTTAATTTAAAATTATGTATGCAGAAGCACAGTGTGATCTATCGCTTACCACGATCATCATACCTGCGGCCCGAACCGCGCTGGCCATCTCTCCCACGACCCTTGTTTCCCTTGTTTTTGTGAGGTCGGCCCTGCCCTTGCCGCTGTCCTTGGTTCTGGCTTGGCTGGCCCTTCTTTTTCTTCGGGGCTTCGGGATACTTCTTCTTTATCTCGGCCACCTTTCTCTCCAGGTCTTTCTCCAGCTTCTCGAATATCAGCCTGTCGCCGAAGTGGTCTACCTTGACAGCCATGGAAATCTTGCTGGCCAATGCCCTCGCGATGTTGCCTCTCTGCCAATAGGGAGCCCGGTGAACAAGCGGGTTCTGGAAGATGATGCCGTGCTTCGGGGGTTTAACCTTTTCTTTGATGTGCTTGAAAAAGGCTTTCTCCGCTCCAAGTATCTGGACGGTGCTGGTCGGCATCTTTGCGAGCCTTTCCATTCCGCCTGCCAGCGATATCAGCCTGGCTCCGATGAGGGGGCCGGCTATGTGGGATGTGTTTGGCGCGAAAGCCTCCATCCTGTTCTGTACGAACTTTTCCAGGGTCTGGCGGGCCTCCACAGCCGAGATTAGGTTGATGGCCATCCGCTTCATCGCCTCCCCATCCTCCGGCTCAATATCCGAGCCCATGGAATCCGGAATATCAAGTTTTGTGTTGGCCAGTATGGTCTCGCGGTCCCCGTGCTCGGCGATCAATTTTACATAATCCTGCTCGGAAACCAGCTTTGGCAATTCAGGGAAATTAATCTCGTGCCACTCGTGCAGCCTCTCGGAAAGAAGGTTGTTGGTCTTGTCCAGGTCGTCCATTGCCCTGATGGCCTGGAGTATCTGCTGGTCCGGGCTTCCGCTGGTCCTGACCATGTCCTTGCCCACGATTATCATGGCACGGTTCAATAATTGGCTCGAAAAATCATAATCTTCCGGGGAGATGAAAGGTGGATTGTCAAAGAGCAGTTCGCCGACCATGTCCAGCCTCTCGTCGAAGACGAACAACTGCTTGCCCGTTGCCAGCTCCTCCTCTTCGGCAAGAATCCTGCCTTTCTGGATGGCCTGCATGCGGCTGGCTATCTGCTCTGCGTCCTTTGGAAAGAGCATGTGCTCCAGGACCTTGTCGTCCTCAATTATGAAGACACCAAACCAGGTTGTTACCAGCTTCATGATATCAGGACATTGATAATAGAGGTTGTTTAATAAACTTATGTGATTTATAGAGAATCTTCCAAAAGTTTTTTAATGTATGAGATTTAATAGTATTTCGAGAGCCGGAAAAGGCTAGAGGATCATTCAATTCCGTTTTTTTCTTTTAATTCCTCGCTGCGCTGGCTCACCCTCCAAAAGAAAAAAATGGCGTTAATAAAGAAAACTCGGGTGAGCCTGCTCGCTCGGAGTTGTAGCATCTAGAATATGCCAAAAGTTTTTTAATGTATGAGATTTAATAGTATTTCGAGAGCCGGAAAAGGCTAGAGGATCATTTGATTACATAATTTCCTAACAACTTATCCGGCTCTCACCTGTATTTTTCATTATTTTTGTGCTGGCAATATATTACACCTATAGAAATTATTAAATATTATTATTACTATTATTACTATTATGAAATGTCAATATTGCAGTTATGAATGGACCCCGAGGAAGAGCAATCCAGTATCCTGTCCGAGATGCAAAAGAAGATTTGATTACCCGGTAGAAGAAGCATCTGATGATGTCCTGGCATCGGCATTGGACATAGAACGAGGCTTTCAGCGCATGGTCTACGTTATGTCGGTCATAACACCCAAACTGGAGGAAATCGGGATAACGGCCGTGGTCATCGGCGGGTCGGCAGTGGAGTTTTACACCAGGGATTGGTATGCCACAGGAGATATAGACCTAGCCGTGAATAAGCCGACAAAAAAACAGATGGGAGAAGTTATGGAAAATCTGGGATTCAAGAATCTGGGGCGGATGTGGATAAGGGAGGAGTTGAACCTGTACATCGAGGCTCCAGGTAATATTTCAGACATAGACCTGGAGAAGATCACGAGGGTGGAAACCGACATGGGGTACACGAATATCATCGGGCTGGAAGACATTATCATCGACAGGGTGCAGGCTGCGGAACATTGGAAAAGCGAGAGCGACAGGGAGCAGGCTGTTAGGATAGGGGCCATGTTCTACGATGACATCGATTGGAAATACATAAGGACAATATGCAAAAAGGAAGGCTCTTGGGCAACGCTGGACAAAGTAATGGAAGGGGTTAAAGATGCAAGGAAGAAATTATAATAAAACAACCAAAAAAGCGATTCGCCGAAGGCCAGTGCCAGAATGGAAATTACTGAATTCCATCATCTTCATCATGTCCAGAGACAGATACCTTCAAAATACCGGAATACTTGTCAAGACAGGGCCAAGGACCTGGAAATTGAAGATATGAA
>JAGLSY010000168.1 GCA_023135545.1 Thermoplasmata archaeon
GTCAACAGCCTTTCAATCGTTCTAACTCATCGGGAGCCAGCACGCCGATTTCAGTGATAAAACCCTTTACAAATCTGGCCGGCGTAACATCGAATGCCGGGTTCCTGGCCTTGGCATCCTCGTGGCATATCAGCTTGTCATTGACAATTCTAACCTCGTCCTGGCTTCTCTCCTCGATCGGAATGTCACTGCCGGATGCCAGGCTGAAATCAAAGGTGCTGACCGGTGCCGCAACGTAAAAGGGAATGTCATTCTCCTTGGCGACAACTGCCTTTTCATAGGTCCCGATTTTGTTGGCAAAGTCCCCGCTGGCCGTTATCCTGTCCGCTCCCACAATGCACAGGTCTATCTCCTTTCGGAACATGTAATGGCCTGCCGCATTGTCGACGATGATGGCATGGTCTATGCCTTCCTGCACCAGTTCCCATGAGGTAAGCGCCGCGCCCTGAAGCCTGGGCCGGGTTTCGTCGGCGTAGACAAATATCTTCTTGCCCTTGTTGTGGGCAGCTCTGATTGGGGCAAGCGCGGTTCCGTAATCCACAGTGGCCAGTGCCCCGGCATTGCAGTGGGTGAGAACCGTGCCTCCATCCGGAATCAATGGTTCACCGTATTCTCCGATGAGCCTGCATTTTTCAACTATGGCATCGGCATATTCCTCTGCCGCGGAAACAGCATCAACTCCGGAGGACAGTTTTTCAATCATGTGGTCGACCGCGTGAAAAAGGTCATAGGCCGTGGGGCGGGTGGCCTTCAGTTTTGCCGCTGATGCCTCCTTATCCTCGCCCGTCAAAATTGCCAGTGCCATTCCGTAAGCCGCTGTGACTCCAATAGCCGGAGCCCCCCGAACTACCATGTCCGAGATGGAATAACAAACTTCATCAACAGTTCTGGCAGTGAAGATCTCCAGCCTGTGGGGAAGGAGCCTCTGCTCCAGCATCTGGACCGTCTTTCCTTCCATCCAGACAGCTCGGATATCCTCGATGTTTCCGGTAATATTTACCTTCATTTTTACACCATTCCTTCAGCAGCAGTTGATAGCCCTGTTAATTGCCAGAATGTCAATCAGCAGAGCAAACCCGGTCTCCATCTGCCCGGCTCCGGGCCCCTGAATCGTGACATCTCCAGACAGGTCACAACTGAACGTGAGGGCGTTAATGGCACCGCCAACTCCGGCCAGCGGGTCGCTGAGCGGAAGTTTTATCGGCTTGACGTAGGCGATTATCTTTCCGCCTTCTTTTCTGGTGGAGCCGATGAGCTTGTATCTCATCCCTTCGGCGGCCGCCGCCTTGATCATCTCCGATGTGATGCCGGTGATTCCCTCGCGCTCGATATCCTCCTCTTTCAGGTTTCCGCCCAGAGCTATGTTGGAGAGCTGCATGACCTTGGCCAGCGCGTCGTATCCTTCCACATCACCGGTGGGGTCGGCCTCTGCATAGCCCAGCTTTTGTGCAAGGGCCAGAGCATCCTCATAGGCCATATCGTCCTCTTCCATCTTGGTGAGGATGAAGTTGGTCGTGCCGTTGAGAATTCCTTTCACTTCGACAACATCGTTGCCGGCCAGGCAGAATTCCATTAAATTGAAGATCGGAGTTCCGGACATAACCGCCCCCTCGTACCTGAATTGAACTTTATTCTGCTTAGCGAGTGCATCCAGTTCCCTCTGGAAAAGAGCCACCGGGCCTTTGTTGGTTGTGATAACATGCTTTCCGGTTCCCAGGGCCTCGCGTACATGAGAGGTTGCTGGCTCCCCTGTTTTTATGTCCGTGAATGATGCCTCGGCAATGATATCTGCATTGGAACGCCTTATTGTCTCGATTGGGTCCAGGCCTGTTATCGCTCCGGGGGCTGTGAACCCGTCCACCTTTCCGGTTTGCTCCATGTGGGCCAACAGGCCGTCCAGGTCTATCCCCTCATCGACAAAGATCGAGCCCTTGAACTTGTCAGAAATAGCCACAACCTTCGCGTCAAAACCGAAGTTATTCTTCAGGAAATCCTTCTTGTCACGAAGTATCTTCATGAATCCTTGACCTACCACACCGCATCCTATAATCGCAATCCTTAGAGTAATACCATCACCCCTGTAAACTACCAGGCCATAAATGACCTGGCGTTTTTTAAATGCGCATTTACCCTTTGGTTTCCACGCATTTATTTTATCAAACACATATCTGGATTTTATGTCTGCTTAGTGTTTGATTTTGTAGTTGCATATTTACTCAGTGTATGTACACAACTACAAAAGTTAGGACAAAGCGATATTAAAGCGTTGTGTCCTAAATTCTGATTCTGTCCTGGAAGTTCACGTTCCTTAGCCAAATTTTAATTTGGCTCGGCCATATGTCCAAACTCGCAGAGGTTTAATCTCTGCGTATATTTGATGTTATATTAATGGACATACGGCGGTGTTCTTGTTATTGATAGGCCTGTTCATCTATGGCTTGGAAGCCAAAGCCTTCTCGGCCCACTACAATAACATGATAGAGAGGTCTGTATTTAAACTTGCGATTAGATTAAAAATTGATTTTGTAATTAAGATACAAAATCATGCGGCCACGGAAACCAGGAAGGCGCGGGCGAAGGCAAGAGAATGATCGTTGTTATCTTCTTTCTCGATGGTGTTCAAAAATGATTTCAGGTACAGTAGGCCAGCATCGGAAATTCCCTCTCCACGGGGCCTGGTAACGTCATGAGCGTTTCTGCCCATTCTGTCCTTTATGATATTGAATAAAACATAGCTGCTGTCCCATCTATAATAATCGTCCCTGATTATCATCGCCCCGAAATGGAGGATTTCGTATATAAAACCGACTGTTAACCAGTTATATTTATGTCAGTGATTTAACAATTGATTATAACATAATAGCATTTGGTTCGATTTATAGAAGAAGCATCATCGCAGGTCATACCTCTCAACTGTTTCGAACACAGGATAATCCCCATCCAAATGGACAATGACCAGTTCAACAGTCCTTACTTCAGTGGTTCCGAAAATCTTGTCCCTGTATCTGTTATTTTCTATGGCTCCGGCAAGCTGGCTCATATCCTCTCTGGAGTTGAAGCGCGAGATTGTCATGTGGGGCATGAAGTTGGGAAAGTCCCGGTGTTCTCTCTTTTTCACATCTGGGATTTTCAACACCGAATTGTTAAGCTGGCCAAATATTCCGTCATCCTTTACCTGAATGAAAGAGACAAGAGGAACAAGGTTAATCCCGTACAGAGTAATATCAAACCTGCTGAATGATGAAAAAGCATCACTGGCATGCTCTGCAATTGTATCCACTTCACCCCTTGTGAGGTCATTGGAATAGACCTTAGGTTCATTGATAAAGCCCAGAACTTTGATGGTGATGTGAAGGTATTCCTTTGGAAAGGGGTCGAAAAAATCGAAGCCGCCCAGGTCTGTCTGGACCTCTACAATTTTATTAACAATGCTCTCATCTTCCAACCTGAAAAGAAAGGCCGGATGTAGCCTTCTGCCCTTTGCAAAATCGTTGTTCACTCCGCCTCTTGTAATTTCGGATTGAATATCAAACCGCCTTGCCCAGAGTTTTTCATAATACTCATTTATGTTCATCATATCAATCAATTCAAAGACCCAGCCGTTCCATGGTCTCCCTGGTCGGTCTTCCCTCTTCATCCCATCCCCTGACCTTGAAATATTCCTGCACCTGGCTCTCAAAGAATTCCTTTGATATCTTTTTTCCATTCATGAGGCCGGCAAAGCTTTCTTCCTCATGGAAACGACCTGGCAAAATATCGTCGGCATGGGTTCTTCCGGTCCTCAGGTTGTAGGCCCTGGCCAGGTGGTGGATTCTCTCCCCGACCTCCATCAAAGATTCCTTTGTCGTCCTGAAGCCGGTGGCTGCCTCCACCAGGGGAGCAAGCCTATCAAGGCCGAAAGGCAGGAAGTCGCAGGCTATCAGGCAGTTGCGTATGTTGACATCATCCTGGCCTACCGCAATATAACTGGGCAGTTTATCAAGTTCCAGATTTCCGGCCATCTCGTCCGATGCGCTCCACAGCCTGGTGTGGCTTGCGAAGTCGGATGTGGCCAGTGCCAGTGCCATGGAGTAACTTCCAAGCGGGTTGACACCCGATAACTCCATACCTCCGATCTGGATGGCGAAGTATTCGCTGCCCTTTCCGATCTTCCTGGATGCGATGCGGGTTCCCTCGGCCAGTATGTCGCCGATGCCCTCCCGATGGGCTATCTTCTGGATTGTATTATGGAGGCTCTCCACGCTGCCGAATTTGATGCTGGCATTGTCCTCTGGAGAAAGAATCCCTTTATCCGCGGCCTCCATTGCAAATGAGATTGTAACACCGGTCGAAATCGTATCCAGCCCCAGGTCGTCGCACATGTAGTTGGCCTTTGCCACTGCCTTGGCATCCCCGATCTCACAGCCGGAACCCAGAAAGGCCGTGGTTTCATACTCCGGCCCCTCGAATTCATAGCCGTCCCATCTAGCAACCTTGGAGCACTGAATGACACAGTTGAAGCATCCAACGCTCTTCCACCCGCCCAGCTCGGCCTTCATGGCCTCGGAAGTTATCCCTTCATAACCATCGAACTGGCCCTTCTGGAAGTTGCGAGTGGGGAGAAAGTGTCCGTCCTCGTGGCCCATCCTGACCCACATCACGGTTCCAAGGTCAAATCTCTTGGCCCGGTTGGGGTGGTTCAGCACATCTTTGTTAAGGCCCCTTGAGAGTTCCTTGAAATTATCCGGCTCATTATAATCAATCTTCTCCTTTCCTTCGATAACAAGGGCCTTCAGGTTCTTGGAGCCCATGACCGCACCTGTTCCTCCACGACCAAACTGGCGTGATTTGTCGGTGCTGATGCTGGCGAATCTCACCAGGTTCTCGCCTGCCGGGCCTATGCTGGCTATCTCGGATTGCGGATGCTTGTCTTTCAGGATATCCTCGGTCTCGAAACATCCCTTGCCCCACAGATTCTCGGCATCCAATATCATGGCTTCAGATGGAGTGACATGAATGTAAACCGGCTTCTGCGCCTTTCCCTTGACGATGATATAATCATAGCCAGCACCCTTGATCGCCGTTCCATATTTGCCTCCTGCATGGGAATCCAGAAAGCCGCCGGTCAGGGGCGAGCGTGTTACCAAACAGGAGCGGTTGGAGGTCGTCATCGCGGTTCCGGTCAGAGGGCCGGTCAGGAAGATCATTGGGTTGGAGGAGTCAAACGGATCATCGGACCTGTCGATTCTGTTCAGTATGGATAGACCCAGGCCCTTTCCGCCAATGAATTTCTCCATTTCATCCCGGTCTGGCTCTCCGGTTTCTATGCTTCCTGTGGTCAGGTCTATCTCCAGAAATTTGTTCTGATAACTGGTTGCCATTCTCTCGCCTCGGGGCATGATAGCAGTGTGAAATATTAAGTTTTGGAATCCTTGCAAAAACATTTTTATCATGTTCTCATTAGGGGTGATAAGTA
>JAGLSY010000169.1 GCA_023135545.1 Thermoplasmata archaeon
GCTGCGTGGTTGTGCTTATGGCCCACAAAGAGCATCATTCAGCCACGGGCTGATTGATGGGAGCATTGTTTTTGGTTTCCAGCTCTCAAAACCAGGAAACCGCAGGGTGATAAAATTTCAGAAGATACTACTGGCCAGATAACAGACGAGGAATACGTCACTGCAGACAATATTGACGAGAAGGCAGAGGCCTGGCTTGCCGAACTAGAGAGATATTGCAGTGCCAAGAAAAGGTTTGTTTTCAAGCCGGAGAGCTCGGTCCTCATTGTAGTCGACGCCCAGCGTTTCTTTATCGAGGAAGGCTCCCATGCCGCAGTACCGGCATCCAAAGCCATCACGCCCAACATTACCAGCCTCATTGAAATATACCGAAAATTGAACCTGCCGGTCATATTCACCCGCCACGCCCTTGTGGAAAATGAAGACCCAGGCATCATGGGACGCTGGTGGGGAGATGTCATTCGGGAATCCAACCCTCTGAGCCAGATAGCTCCGGAATTGGAGCCGCTGCCCGGCGAAACCGTCATCAGGAAATCCAGATACAGTGCCTTCAAGGGGACCGACCTGGATTCTATTTTGCTGGATATGGGTGTGACCACCGTGATAATAACCGGGGTGCTGACCCACCTGTGCTGTGAATCAACGGCCAGGGATGCATTCATGCACGATTTTGATGTTTACGCGGTAATCGATGCCACAGCCTCCTACACGGAGGAATTGCACATGTCCTCCCTGAGGACGCTGGCTGATGGTTTTTCAATACCTGTGACAACACAGGAGATGATAAGTTTGCTAGGAGGGACCAGATGAAGTACGATACCATAATAATCGGAGCGGGGCCAGCAGGAATAGCAGCAGCAATTTACCTGAAAAGAGCAGGCCGGAAGATATGCGTTATTGAGAGGAAGCGCGTCGGCGGGCTGCTTCACAACGCTCATCATGTTGAGAATTATCCTGGCTTCCACGGAGTCAAAGGAAAAGAACTGGCCGGCCACATGAAAGGCCAGCTTCACAAATGGAATATAGAAATCGTGCATGAAACGGCAACGGTCATCCTGGAAAAGGATTCCGGCTTCAGGATTGTCACACCAGATAATGAAAGGTTCGCCAGGACAGTGGTTTTGGCAACCGGCACCATACCGAAAAAGCTGGATATAGAAGGAGCGGTGGAGATGGAGGGTGTTCATTTGTTTTACGAAGTGGCCGACCTTCCTGAGTTAGCCGACGGAAAGGATGTGGTGGTCATCGGTTCCGGCGACGCTGCCTTCGACTACGCCCTGAACCTTTCGGAACAGGAAGCCAGCGTCATAATCACCTTCCGTGGAGAAAATCCAAGATGCCTGTCCTTGTTGTCGGAGAGGGTGAAGGCCGACCCCTCGATACAGATCTACCCTGACTTCCATCCAGTCTCTTTCAGAAGTCACAACGGCCGAATTGTTATGAAATGTCACCACATAGATATTGAAGCGGATTATGTGCTGGGTGCCATCGGCCGTGTGCCCGAAGATCGCTTGCTGGCAGATTTCAAGGAAGTGCCAGCCGGATTATTTGTCGCCGGTGATGTCCAGCAGGGAAAATGCCGCCAGGTCGGAATCGCAGTCGGGGATGGAATTAGTTCTGCAATGCAGATCCTGGATTATCTGGAGGCCAGTGATTGAAAATCATCTCGGAGCACGGCAATAAGGAACTGGCAATGGTCTATGTCGCACAGATGCGTGAAGAGGATGAATACATGGTGGAGTTCGCCGAGTCCATCCAGCCCCCGGTTCCCAGAGAGGAAAAGTGGGTTCTGATCATTTCCTCATTGTTCGGCTGCCCGGTCAGATGCCGGATGTGCGATGCCGGCGGCAGCTACCACGGCAAGCTGGAAACCGAGGAAATGCTGGAGCAAATTCATTATCTAATAAAAACCAGGTTTCCGGATGGCCAGGTGAATATTCCCAAGTTCAAGATACAGTTCGCCAGGATGGGTGAGCCGGCCCTCAACAGGAACGTGCTGGAGGCTCTGAGGGTCCTGCCAGAAAGGTTCGATGCTCCAGGGCTGATGCCCTGCATCTCAACTGTCGCGCCGGCAGGGGCCTGGCCCTTCTTTGAGGAACTCATTGAGATCAAGGATGAGCTTTACCCGGACGGCAGATTCCAGCTTCAGTTTTCCATTCACACGACCGATGACGAACTAAGAAACGAACTTATGCCTATCAATAAAATGACACTGGTCCGGATAGCGGACTTTGGCGAGCGTTTCGTAAAGACTGGCGACCGCAAGGTGACACTTAACTTCGCGATGGCAGAGGGCTATCCGGTCAGCCCGGACAGGATTGCCGATATATTCGACCCGGAGAAGTTTCTGATTAAACTGACACCAATAAACCCCACGAACAGCGCTACCAAAAATGAGCTGGCTAGTGTGATTGAGAATGCCGACAAGATATCAGAGCCCGTGAAAAAATTGATTGCCGGGTTCGAATCCCTGGGCTTCGAGGTTCTCTTGAGCATCGGGGAGCTGGAGGAGAACCAAATAGGAAGCAACTGCGGGATGTACATCAGTAAATGAGAGTTCTGTGAGTTGCTTGAGTTCGTAATTGTTGGGTTATGTACCCTTGAGTTCGTGGAGTTTGTAGAGTTCGTTTTTACCTCCCAGGTATCATCACAACTCCCCAACTCCATAAACTCATCAAACTCTATAAACTCATTAAACTCTACTCGAAATCCATTTATACACCCCAGCCATATGAAGTGTCATGATGATATCCATGGATGACCTGGCATTCGTTTACCTGCCAAAGATACTGCTGGCCATATTCTGCGGCAGTCTTATCGGACTGGAAAGGGAATTAAAGGAAAAACCGGCAGGCATCAAGACCTACATGCTCATCTGTACGGGAGCCACACTTTTCACGATGATCAGCATCGCGTTCACCGACCTTTTCGAGCATGCCAACGAGCCCAGCAGGGTGGCGGCCCAGATAATCACTGGCATAGGTTTTATCGGAGCGGGCACCATCATGTTCTCCAAGGGACATGTCAGAGGTTTGACGTCCGCGGCTGCTATCTGGATGTCGGCGGCAGTTGGAATGACCATCGGCATAGGCCTTTACGTTTTTGCGGTGGTTGTCACTCTCACGATCATCATGGCTCTGATAATCCTCGGAAGGCTGGAAACCAAGCTGGGCCTGAAAGGCAAGAGGCAGTTCAACATGGCCCTCACCCTCTCGACCCCCGAGGAGGCAAAAAAGGTCAGAACCCTGGTCAACAGGTCAAGGGGCAGCTGCACCATATCACAGCTTGCCAGGGAGGCCGATGCCACCACCATGACCATAACATGCAGCCTTACCGTCAAGGAGATGAACAACTTCCAGGCGGCAATCCAGAAGCTGGAAGGGGATATCTCCTACAAGATTGAATAGGCATTCTGAATTATCTCTCATCGGCCTTTGTTTTACCCTCCTTCCAACCCCCCCGCCACACTGGCTTGCCACTGAGACCCATGCTATCCATCACTGAGACCCACGCTGGCCGATAGTTGTGCAATCTAAACAATATGTTTAAATAATCCGAAATCAGTGTATATCTAATAGGGGATAGACATGAACGAGAGTGAGGAGAAGCGTAGTGGGCCTAGCATAATTATCGTGATATTCATAGCATCCAGCATGTTGTTGTCATCTTGTGGTTCTTTGTCTTTTTCTTTGTTTCCGACAGCGACAGGGACCACACCAATAGTTGCCATAAATGAGGCACCAGACCCAATGATAAGGCTGAGGTACGCCAACTTCGACCCGCTCGTGTCAGAACCTTCCATTCCATCAATGCTGAAAGCACCAGCATACCTCCCGGGTGTCAAAGCACCTTGCATAGTCCAGTCAAAAGGCAAGATAACCGAGGAATGGAAAGCGGAATTGGAGAAAGCAGGGGCGGAAATTGTCGGCTACATCCCGGATAATGCATTGTTGGTCCGCATGAATCAGGCATCACGAGACGGAGTGAACCAGTTAAATTCAGTGAATTGGTGCGGGAACTATGAGCCCGCATACAAGGTCAGCCCAGACCTCAATGGCCTCTCGGGATTAATTACAATTGATATCAACTTTTTCATAAAGGGGACGAACGGCCCAACAGTGAGATTCTTAAGGGACAACGGTGCGGAGTTTCTGGGCATCGCCAACAATGACAAGGTGAACACGCTCACCGTGAAGGCAGATGCCTCTCTCATCAATGAGATAATATCACATCCAGATGTTAAATGGATGAGCCAATATCAGCAGCCAGAAATGTGCAACAACCCAAGTACGCAATTACTCCAATCTGGTGCCACGAATGGCGGCAGGGTGATAGCCGATGACCCTGGTGATGCCATACCTGGCAGACAGATAAACGGAGACCTGAAGAATGACGGAGCCGGCTTCGGTGATGGGGACAGGAAGGTCGTGGCGGTCTGTGATTCAGGTATCCTCATGACCCACGAGGTCTGGAGCGAGGCCGGAAAGGTTATAGACAATTATGTGCCTGAAGGAAGCAGTGGAGATCTAGGTGTGACACCGGGGGATTCTGGCGAGCATGGTCAAGCCACGGCCAGCATGGTCTGCGGTGACGCTCCAGGCTACGTAGATTACAC
>JAGLSY010000017.1 GCA_023135545.1 Thermoplasmata archaeon
CCGGCATTCACCATGGTCGCCGCATGAATCAGGGCGCTGACCGTGGTCGGACCCTCCATGGCGTTGGGGAGCCAGACATGGAGCGGGAACTGTGCGCTCTTCCCCACCGCTCCTGCGAACAGGAGGAGGGCGGGGAGCAGAAGTCCCTGGACATCGTGGCCTATCAATTGCTCCAGGCTGGTGAAGTTGAGGGTCCCGTACTTGGAGTAGAGTATGGCAATGCCGGTGAGGAAAAGCACATCCCCGATCCTCGTGACCAGGAAGGCCTTCTTGGCTGCTGCAGCAGCCTCCGGCTTCTGGTACCAGAACCCGATGAGAAGGTAGGAGCACAGCCCCACCAGCTCCCAGAATATGAACATAAGCAGGAAATTATTGGCCAGCACCAAGCCCAGCATGGAGCCGACGAAGAGAGAGATTATAGCGTAGTACCGCCTTTTGGAGGGGTCGTCGTGCATGTAGCCCAGCGAGTAAACAGCCACCATCGTTGACACGAAGGTGACAACGATGAGCATCAGGGCGGTCAAGCTGTCGATGAATATGCCGACCTCCAGGCCGGTGCCGGATACCCAGCTCATCGAGGCCTCGTAGGAGCCGTTCTCCAGAACCTCGAAGAATATCAGTATGGAAAGGACCAGCGTGATCGCCACGGCACCTATGGTTATCGGCGCACCGCCCTCCTTCATCTTATTGCCGAAGAAGGCGACGAGCAGGAAGCCGATGAAGGGGATGATCGGAATAAGATATGATAATTCTACCCAGCTCATTCTACCACCTCAACAGTCTTATCTTCTGGAGCTCCACCGTGCCATACCTCTTGTAGAGCAGGAGGAATATGGCCAGCCCGATCGCGACCTCAGCCGCGGCCAGTCCGATGGAGAAAAGGGCAAACACCTGCCCGGACACATCGCCCGAGTAAGCCGAAAATGCCACGAAGTTGATGTTCACGGCGTTCAGCATTATCTCGATGGACATGAGGACGTAGATGGCGTTCTTCTTGGTCAGTACTCCATATATGCCGATACAGAAGAGCATCGCCGACAGCACCAGATAGTAGGTCAGCGGAATCATTCGTCCCTCTCCTTCGCTATAAACACCGAGCCCAGCATGGCCGCGACCAGCACCAGTGACAGAAGCACGAATGGCAGGTAATGGTCCTCGAACAGGCTGATACCCAGGTCGGTCATCTCGGTCTCCTGCGGGGAGTCCGAGTCAAAACTCGCTTGTGTGATGATGAAGAGCATCAGGAAGACTAATGCGAGCACAGCAATGGATTTCACATACTTGCCATCGCTCATTCCGCACCACCTCCTTTCAGTCGGTGCCCAATAATGCAATCGCTTTGCTCTCGCATTATTCCCCACCTCCCTTCCTCTCTATGATCTGTCTCTTCGTCAGCATGACGGCGAACAGAATAAGAATTGTCACCGCTCCGGCATATATCAATATCTGGACTATGGCCAGGTACTCGGCGTTGAGCAGTATGAAAAGGGCCGAGACACCTATGAAGGCCAGGGCCAGCCACATCACGCTGTGGATTATCTCGTCCGAGCGAAGCACCTGGATTGCAGACCCGAGTATTATAGCGCTTATGACAAAGAATGATATTTCCTCGAAGTTCATGTGTTATCCCCCTTCATCTCTATGACGAATTTTGGACATTTGGATTCGCAGATACCGCAGGAAACGCATATGTCCTTGGTAAGCCGCGGTTTCTTCTTGGGCTTCTTGCCCTCCTCGACAACCTGGCCCTCCACCTCGAACATCTGCAGGGCACCAGGCGGGCATTCCTTGGCACAGATTCCGCAGCCGATACAGCCCTCCATATCGATCTCCGGGAACTCTATCTTCTTGGGCGGCAGGTCCGGCCTTCTCAGATCGCCCTTCCTGGCTATCATATCGGCTGGAGTAGAGAGCAATTCCTCTCTTGTGAAGCCGCTGACATCGTAATCATTGGTCATGCCCAGAGCGTCCTTGGGGCAAATTTCCACGCAGAGGGTGCAGAACATGCATCTAGCCTGGTTGACCTGGGGCAGTTTCTTGCCTCCGTATTCCACAAGGTCGATGGCATCGTTGGGGCATATTATCTCGCACAGTCCGCAGCTCACGCACAATTCCTCATCCAGGGCATGGCAGCCCCTGAAGAAGTCCCAGCATCCCTCGACGCCGAAGCGATTCTCGGGACGCAGTTCAACTTGCCTGTCCGGCCTTTCCTTCGGATACATGAGGGTGGTGGGTCGCTTGAAACTGCGGAAGAACTGCTTGAGCGTCACGCCCATCGGCTTCATGAACAACCTGATAAATCCTGAGATCCCATTGACAAAACCAGGCTTTCTCGTTCCCGGCCTGTCCGCCGAGGTACGGACTCTTATCTCGACCATCTAGATTACCCCCAGTGACAGCAGAACCACGGCAATCACTATGTTGAGCATGGCGAGGGGGAGAAGTCTCTTCCAGCCGATCTGGAGAAGCTGGTCTATTCTTATTCTGGGGGCAGACGCGCGGAGCCAGACTAAGAGCATGAAGAGAATGTAGACCTTGAGCATGAACCAGGCTTCAGGCGGGATGTATTGGGTGAAGGGGCCGTTCCACCCGCCCAGGAAAAGGAAGGTGGCCAGCGCACACCCGACATAGCCGCGGAGATATGATGTGAACATGATGAGGCCGAACCTTATGCCGCCGTATTCGGTGGTCCAGCCCTCGACCAATTCGGCTTCGGCTTCTGGAAGGTCGAATGGAATCCTTTCGACTTCGGCCAGCACTCCAATAAGGAAGATGATAAAACCAAGGAAAGAGGGAATGACGAACCACATGCTCTGCTGGGCCTCCACGATGACAGATATGCTCAGGGAACCGGCCATGAGGATCACGCCCACCGTGGAAAGCATCAGCGGAATTTCGTAGCTTATCATCTGGGCGGCCGAGCGCATTCCCCCGATAAGTGAATATTTGTTGTTCTGGGACCAGCCGGCAATGAAAATGAAGAAGGGTGCGAGGGTGTAGATAGCGAATATCATGAATATCCCGCCGTCAACATCGGCCATGAAGAATCTATCACTGAGAGGAATGAGGGCCAGCACGACAACCGAGGAGCCGATATAGAGCGCAATGGAAATAACGTAGGAAGAGCGGTCCACTCCCCTGGGCGTGATGACCTCCTTGAGAAAGAGCTTGAGGCCGTCGGCCACATTCTGCAGCAGGCCGGCAAAACCGACCTCGGTGGGGCCCCTCCTGTCCATGAGCCTGGCTATGAACTTTCGCTCCACCCAGATCATCATCACAACATTCAGCAAGACAATAACAAGAATAAGAGCGGCCATCAAAAGTACCACGAGGGCATGTATGCTGGTGGGTGATGTAAGAAAGGACAGCTGGCTCGGAAGCCAGGTATCGACCCATCCTGTAACCTTGGTGACTAGACATTCCACGAATCCGTAGAGATCCATTTTACCGGTTCCTCCATTTCTCGGCTGACGGGGGCTCTCAGGCGCGCACGGGTGCTATGTTGCCGGGATAAGTCCAACCCCTTTATCAAGGTTACGATTAAGTAAACGTAAGGTTTTTAAGGATGTGCGTTCATTATCTAATGCGAGGGCTCCCCATGGCTAAAGCCAGGGGCATACCTTGCTGTTTTATGTAATAACAGCGAGGCGATTGAGCCCTTACATAATTCGCACCAGTGCCTACAGCTCGATGAACGTCGCCTTTCATCCGCAAACATTGTTTGGGTCTGACCCAAACACGGAAGGTTGCGGCATTCAGGCGTGGTGCAAATTCAGTAAATCCAGGTGGAAGAGTGAGAAAAAATATAGTTAGAGTTTGGGCAGTTTGCTTTCTGATTCTTGCAATGTTCGGTCTTGTTGCTACGCTTGCCAGTATTCAAGTGGCAGCCCAAGACGCTTCAGGTACTTGGACCTCGAGGATTGCCGGCGAGGGGATGATTATCGAGACGTACTATGCCGATTACCATTACGATGTTCGACTCGTTTTGAACCAGAACGGGAACGCAGTGAGCGGGACGATCGAAACGACATGCAGTAACGTGGACATCAACGTAGCAGGCTGGGAGAGCGCCCTGGAGGCTGTGGGCACGAGCGAAACCAGTTCGGTCAGCGGCACGGTGTCGGGGACCAGCCTAACCTTGGTTATCTCCGGTTCGGAGGGGACTTTGATTTTATCATTAACGGTGATTGGCGACAGGATGACCGGGAGCGGCGAATACACATACCCGGCAACCCAGTCATCAATTGATTACATCGTCAACCTCGAAGGAGGTTCTTCAGGAGGTGATGACGGCTCTTCTAGTTATGACGGCGGTTCTTCGAGCGGCGACGAGGGTACCGGACTGCCGGACATGGATTTCCTGGCACCTCTGGCCGCGACCTTAGGCTTCTTCGGAGGGTTGGTTGGCCTGGGGGCATCTTCCAGACCATCTCCAAGGCTCTCTAACCTTCGCCAGGCAGGACATACTCGACGTCCACCACAAATATATTCACGTCAGCTTGGTGGAGGCGGAACCACCTATTCGGAACCTGGTGACGCTCGCATGTCCGATGAAGGGCAACCGTACGGATACCCGATATCCTCCGAAGGAGCCAAGCCCATAAGCGGGGTTGGCGTACATACTCCTTCGCGATTAGACAGCAATGGTAATCCCAGACCACCCCGTGATTATCCGGGAGACGCTAGCGAACATCCATGGTGTGGGATTTGTGGTAACGCTAGGTTGCAGGCCCATTACACATTGAAAGACGGCGACCCGGGCTCGTGGTACTGTCCTAACTGCAAAACATATCCATATGGCAAATCCCCGGGAGTTGATTGATTGACTTACGGACATCCCACCCAGATGCCCCCGGCAGTCAACCAGGTGTTCAAGCGCCCCCTTACGAGAGAGGAGGCCAGTCAAGGGCTCAAATCCTTCAAGAAGTTCCAATGGGGACTCAGGATAGTCGCCCTGCTTTCCCTCATTCTTGTCTTCACATTTATTTTCACAGATACCGACTCGGTGCTGGGTATCGTCCTAATGATGTTGAGCTTGATCTTCGGGGCGATGGCCCTGGTCATGTCCCCCATCGTGCTCAGTATTCAGAAACAAATTACCAGAGTGATCAATAGAGGAACAGTGATAGAAGTGCGAGGAACCGCAAGCAAGAACCGTGCGACCTGGAATGTGGGTCCAGTATCGTTGAGAGCCACCGACGAGGTCAACGGGATAGTCAGCGAAGGAATGCAAGCCAGCGTGGCGTGCATCCCAAAGATGAAGGTCGCCATTACCGTCAACAACATCGGTCTTAAGCAGATCACTCGCATGACGTGTCCGCCGAACATCGAAGCATCGGCTGTTCCCGAACAGGCTGGACCAGCCGGTTACCCAACCCAGCAACAGCCGCAACCACCGCCCACACAGTACTATAGTCCAGATCAAAATCCGCAACCTCCACCACCTCCACCTACATCGGACCATGCCCCAGAGCAGTATCCTTCAACACCACCGTCCCAGGCGGACATCACCGAGAGGTTGAGCAAACTCACAGAACTGATGGATAAGGGCCTGATAACCGAAGAGGAATTCCAGATAAAAAAAGATGAATTGTTGAGGGGTTTGTAGGTTGGTTTCCTTTTGTTTGTAATATAATGAGGGCTCCCCAACCCTAAAGGGTGGGGTATCCCTTCTGGTATCTCATTGGCTGATACCAGCACAGGGAACATGAGCCCTTATTAAACACGCCCGTCCCAACAAAATGATGCATAGCCATTTTGATGGGCGCCCCGTATCCGCAAATCTGAAGATTGCGGTATTGGGGCGAGTACATGTTTAATAATTAATTATTTTTAGAGATACCTATCAACAACATCTGCCAGGGATTGCCTTTCATCAACCATTTCGAAACCACAGCCAGTACGCTCCGCGGCTTCCCTGTCCGTCTTGTAATCCCCGATATAAATGAAATCATCCGGCCCCATGTCAAAATCGGCCATCGCCCTCTTGAAATTGGCTATCTCCGGCTTCCGGCAGTCGCAGCCGTCATCTGGCGCGTGGGGGCACATGTAAATTTTGTCTATTTTCCCACCGTGCTCCTCTATCTGGCCCATCATCCTCTGGTGGATCGAATCAATGTTCTCACGGGTGGTCATTCCGCGGCCGATGCAGGACTGGTTGGTGATGATAAGGGTCAACAAGCCGGCCTTGTGGATCCTGGCAATTGCGTCCAGGGAGCCCGGGCGGAAGCGAAAATCGGCCCAGTCCATGACATAACCCTCTCTCATAAGTTCGTTTATCACACCGTCCCTGTCTAAAACAATGGCCTTCAGGTTGTGGCCTCTGCCAGCATACTGGCTCTGAGCCGCGTCCTTCTTTTCAGAGGCATCACTCAA
Source organism: Thermoplasmata archaeon (assembly GCA_023135545.1). Classification (GTDB taxonomy): domain Archaea; phylum Thermoplasmatota; class Thermoplasmata; order SG8-5; family JAGLSY01; genus JAGLSY01. The sequence goes on from JAGLSY010000017.1 coordinate 6,376, forward strand.
GGCTGGCCATCTCCTCTTCGCGTATCAGAGATGTTACAAGATGGTCTACCAGCATGTGTATATCTTCAATCTTCTGCATGTAGTGGATCGGTACAACAAGGCAGTGGCTGGCCATATCTTTCATTTTGCCGCCGTCAAAGCCGGTCAGCCCGACGGTTATGCCCCCGTTCTTGTTGGCGAAGTCCAGGGCCCTCAGCACGTTGCCCGAGTTGCCGCTGCCGCTTATTCCGACCACGACATCGCCCGGCTCCATGAGGTTCTTCAACTGCTCGACGAATATATCCTCATAGCACGAGTCATTGCCCCATGCTAGCATCATCGGGATATTGTCGGATAATGATATGGCCTTGAATCTTGGAAAGCCCTCGACTATCGTCCCTTTCCCCAGGTCGCAGATGAAGTGATTGGCCGTGGCAGCGCTGCCGCCGTTTCCCATGAAGAATACATTCTTTTTGGCGTCCCTGGCTCTCAGGAAGATGGTGGCCAGCCCGTCAAAGAACTCCGCTTCATCTTTCCTCAAAGTTTCCAGGCATTCGATTATGTCCTTCAAGTAATTATCAATAAAATTCTTTCTGAACTCGTCCATTTCATAACCTCCTTCTATGAAGGAGCTTTTTCATGCGCATCAGTGAAATTTGTCCGCTCATGAAATTCACCCCATTATTGTCTTGCATCCCTTGTGGTCGAACTTGAAATCGAGAAGGGTCAGACCATCCTTTTTCATGGCCTTTATGACATCCGGCTGGTGCTTCTTCTCGCAGAAGAGCATCATGTAACCACCGCCTCCGGCCCCGGTCAGCTTTCCGCCAACCGCGCCCTTCTTCTTGGCCGTCTCGTAGATCTTGTCGATGCGGGCGTTAGTTATGCCCTTGGCTAACTTCTTTTTATTCTGCCATGATAGGTCAAGAAGTTTGCCCATCTCCACCAGGTCGCCTATCTCAATGGCCTTCTTCACCTTGAAGCAGATGTCCTTTATCTCGTGAAGCCGCTCGACAACTTCGCCCTTGTCGTCCTTGGTGGAAGCGTCCTGGGATTTCAGAATTTTAGAGGATTCTCGAGTGCGGCCAGTGAAGAAGAGCATGATGTCGTCCTCCATCCTCATCCTTGTCTCCTTGTGCACATCCAGGGGCTCGACGGTAACCCCATCCTTCTCGAATTTCATGAAGTTGAGGCCGCCGAAGGCGCTGGCATATTCGTCCTGCTTGCCTATCGGAAGGTTAAGCTCGTTGTACTCTATGTTGTAAGCCATCTCGGCTATGTCCTGCTTGCTAAGTTTGAGATGCTCCAGGTGGTTGATGGTGTTGATGATGTTGACCGTCACGGCCCCCGATGAGCCCAATCCAGTGCCCGGTGGGATCTCCGATGCCATAAGCATGTTCATGCCCCTCTGGACATTGAGATGTTTGAGCACGGCCACGGGAATATCCAAACCCTCGCCGTACTTCAACTGGTAGCAATCTCCCACTGTCTGGTTCAGCTGCAAATCAGCCGAGATAATCTGGATGCGGTCGTCCTGCCTAAGCTCCAGTATTGTGTAAAAAAACTTGTTTATGGCCGCGCTGACCACCACTCCACCATACTTCTCATAGTAGGATGCGAGATCCGTTCCGCCGCCGCCAAAGCTTATCCTGACAGGCGCTCTACCAACCAAGGTCATTCAACACACTCCTTGCCAGCTCCAGCCTCTCGGGTGTTCCTATGTCATAGAAGCGCTGGCTTGTTTTAAGTCCAAAAAGGCGGCCATTATTTATTAATTTCGGGAGTATCTCTATCTCAAGGGAATAGCTTTCCTTCTTGCAGATGTCGAGTATCTTCTTGCTGAATACGGAAAAACCAGCTTCCACGCCCGTCATCTCGGGCAGGGAGGTGGTCTTGGAGTACAGAAGTATCTGGCCATGGCCATCTATTATGATATTCTTGACGGCGACCTCCTCATGATTGTCATAGACCGTCACAAAGCCCAGGCACTCATGTTTGTAAAATCCGGCTTCCAGAAGCGTGGGGTCAATGGGAATGATGGTGTCGCCATTGGTCAAGTAAAATACATCGTCCAGTTTGTCCCTGGCCAGTGCCAATGCACCCCCGGTTCCAAGGGGCTCGTGCTCGGTCGAGTAATCGATTTCGACCCCGAATTTCGAGCCGTCCCCGAAATGCCCCTCTATGACCTCGTGAAGGTGGCTGGTCAGGAGCAGAAAACGGGTTATGCCATAGTGCTTGAACTGGGAAATCTGCATCTCCAAAAAGGGGCGATCGCCGACAGGCATCATGGATTTTGGAATGTCCTTGGAAATCTCCTGAAGCCGGGTGCCCAGACCCCCGCAAAGAATCACCGCCTGTTCGACTTTTCCCCCGTTCATATAATCATCCTATCCTGTTATTTTACTGTCCCATGATTTTACAGTTATATCATTTTATATTACTTTATATTATTTTCAATTAAACATTCAATCATATACGTAAGGATTGGCCAGCAGCCACCTGACCGTCCTTCTCACGGTTTCCTCGATGCTAATTTTCGGCTCCCAGCCCAGCGCCCTCAGTTTGCCGATGTCCAGCTGCACAAGGGGAGAGTCACCGACCCAGCCCCGTGTCCCGCCCGTGAATTTGTATTCCACATCCTCCAGCCCCATCTCATCGGTAACATAGCTGGCGAGTTTCTTGACCTCGACATGCTCCGTGTTTCCGATATTGAACAAATTGACCTTGCCAGATGCTTTTTCGAATGCCGTGAAAAAGCCCTCCACACAGTCATCCACATGGCAGTAGGATTTCCGGGATGTACCATCCCCGATTATCTCCATCTCCCTGGGATTGGCCTTCAGTTTCTTGACAAAATCGTACGTGACCCCGTGCGGATGCCTCTCGCCCTGGATCGAAACGAACCTGAACATCCAGGCCTGAAATCCATATGCCTCGCAGAATGATTCGATAAATGCCTCGCAGGATATCTTGGAGGCCCCGTAAAACGAGGTCTGGCTTGGGTGGTAGGTTTCAGGAGTTGGAAATACATCCGGCTCCCCGTATATCGCGGCTGTCGAGGAAAATAAGATCTTGGAAATGTCATTGGCCCTCATGGCCTCCAGCACGTTGTGGGTGACCAGCACGTTCCTCTCCAGATCGCGGAAGTTATCATCCAGTCCCCCGCGGACATCGGCGTTGGCCGCAAGATGAAATACCGCATCCTGGCCGGAAAAGGCCTCCTTTACCCTGGGCAGGTCCTTCAAATCAAATTTTTCCAGCTTGAAATTGGGATTCCCGTTATGCTGGCTCACGTACTCGGGAAAGCCGGTGGACATGTTATCCACGACGGTAACATTATGCCCTTGAGACATAAGACGGTCGACGATGTGGCTGCCGATGAATCCGCAGCCGCCAGTTACAATGTATTTCATGTTTTAACCAAGGCTTTGGAATAATAATGTATTCTTAAATGTATCGATTTTTGAACATCCCCGCCCTTCAGACGGGGCTTTCAAATCGGGAGCAATTGGTATTATCACTTGCTATCACATCAATAAGAAGACCCCGCCTCTGCGTTGCTCGA
>JAGLSY010000170.1 GCA_023135545.1 Thermoplasmata archaeon
TTGTTCCAGGTGAATGTGTTGTTGGACGAGGCTATCATGTTCAGCCCGGCCCAGGTAGCATTCTCGATATGATTGCCCTGGAAGCTGTTGTTCGACACATTGTCCAGCCACATGCTCGAATTATAATGATTAATTATTATATTATTATCAATATTATTTTGTTGGGAAGTCGGCTGGCTAATGTAAATCCCGTGGATGTTGTTGTGTATCACGTTGCCGTGAATGGTCGAGCCGGTCAAATTTTCCAGCACCATCGCCCCGGAACAGCCGTGCAATATGTTGCCCTGAAATGTGGAATTCCAGGTGTTCTGGCTCCGTATTCCGTCAAAGCCGTTGTTTGGAGTTGAATGCATGATTCTAAAGCCCGAGATGTTGACCCAACCTGCGGATATTTCAATTACGTGGCCGGCACCCTGGCCGTCTATTGTCGTGGTTTCGGAATTTTCCCCGACCAATGAGATGGATTTGGCAATCACCAGGTTCTCGGTATAAATTCCCTGGGCAACGAATATCATGTCGCCGTCGGAACTGGCATCTATGGCTATCTGGATGGTGGGGAAATCACCGGGAACTGTCCAGGTATCTGCGGCCGCGTCATCTGAAAAATTTGGAAGAAAAATGAAGATGCTGGCTGCTGCAAATATGATGACTGTAATTATCGAATTAATTTTGGTTCGCATTGACTGTCTCCCCCATACCGATTTAGCCTTGCTCTTGCAGGCTTTTGTTGTAAAATCGGTAATAGATAATTCATATTTATAATTCATTATATTATCTAATACCGAGAAGAATTTGACAGAAAGGTATATTATTATCAAATCATTATGTTGAATGAAATGGGGCTAGAGAATGGGTGTTCGTGTTATTCTTAAAAATTCGGTAGGGGAAGTGGCTTCAAGCATAGAGGTGGAGGTTGAGCCAAGTGAGACCGTACAAAGCCTCATAGAAACCGCCGTCAACTATTGGGGGCTGGATAATGATGCCGGGTATTGTGTGAAGATGGGGCTAGAGATGGTTCCCTCTGAAGCAAAGTTCTCGGATATCGACCTCAAACCGGGCGATACCATGGTCATACTGGATGAGGACCGATGGCTCGGCATGATAGGTCTGGCAAAGGCCTGGATAGAGGAGAATATCGGAGACCCTGCTGGCTCCCTGGAACTGAAAAGCAGTATCGAGGACGGCGCGAGGAGTACCTTTATTCTGGAGAATTCCCAGGACACCGAACGGAGCTTCGAGGTGGTCGTGTCTGGCACCAGGGTTGAGATGTACCGGCCTCTCTAGTTTATAGAGTTTGTAGAGTTGGGGAGTTTATTGAGTTAGTGCGTTGAAACCTCCGCAGTTGGTGTGCCTATGCCCTCCTACCTCCACCCGCCACACTGAGACATCAATATGACCCATGCTAATACATCAATGTGACCCCCACTGGCTTATACCTGTCTTCCCTACTGGCAGGTAATAACCAAACTCAAGCAACTCTTTTTAGAGATATATTAATATGGCCGTTTATATATGCGGGTAAACCGAGGTTTAGGAGATATCTAATATGGTATTGAACGCAGTTGGCAGGGAGATTCCCGATAGAATCGGAGACATGGAACTGGAGCCGTTCAAAGGGGCTTTTGCAACCCAACCCGGGGGCAACTCGATAACCAGCAAGATATGGTCCCACAAGCCGGGGAAGCAAAAGCTTCTGTCCAGCATATCAGAAGCAATCGATAAATCTGGCCTCAAGAGCGGCATGAACATCTCATTTCATCACCATCTGAGGAACGGGGATTATGTTGTGGTTATGGTCCTGGAGGAGATAGCCAGAAAGGGAATCAAAAATATCGGCATGAGGCATTCATCTGTCTTTGCGATTCACACAGAAGCCCTTATCGAGCACATAAATAATGGTGTGATCACCAGTTTCGAGGGCAACCTCAACGGCCCCCTGGGCCAGTACATTTCAGAAAATCCATGCAAAGAGCCGGTGGTGATACGGACCCACGGCGCAAGAACTCTTGACCTGGAGAGAGGGAACATGCACATCGACGTGGCATTCCTGGCCGCTTCCGCATCCGACGATTCGGGCAATTGCAACGGCGTTCTGGGTGAATCAAAATTCGGGCCCATGGGCTTTGCATTCGCCGACTCCTGGTA
>JAGLSY010000171.1 GCA_023135545.1 Thermoplasmata archaeon
TCCAGGAATAGGATCTTGGGGTCGTGGACTATGGCCTGGGCCAGTTTAACCCTCTGCTTCATGCCCGTGGAATAGGAGGAAATGACACGATACCGCTCCTCGCCGATGCCCACGAAGTCCAGAACCTCATGGCTTCGGGGAATGGCATCCCTCTTCACCATGCCCGATATCTGGCCCATGTAGGAGACCAGCTCGACCGCGGTAAAATTATCTATCAGACAATCATGCTCCGGCATGTAGCCGATCATGTCCCTCACCAGAGCCAGTTCGGCCTGCGTGTCGTGACCGCCTATGGTCATGGAGCCCTTATCTGGAACGAGAAGACCCAGTAATGTTTTGATGAAGGTGGACTTGCCGGCCCCGTTTGGCCCCAACAGACCAACTATGCCAGCCGGTATGTTGACTGAAAAATTATCCAAAGCCAGTATCTGGCCGAAACTAACAGTCACATCCTTGGACGATATCGTGAAAACCGAACCGCTGTCCTCGCTCATCGACCGCCAAACCACCTATAATACAATATGATTTTCCTTGATAAACAACTACTTATATAAGCCCATATTAAGGCCGGCCAGGAGCAATTAAAATGCCAATAGAAGACGGAAAATTCGTGACGATCGAGTACGTGGGAACTCTGGAAGACGGAACGGTTTTTGACAGCACCGAGAAGGCCGGGGAGCCACTCGAGTTCCAGATGGGGTCCGGACAGATAATACCTGGCTTCGAGAACGCTATAAGGGATATGGAATTGAACGAGGAGAAGGACATTGTCATACCGGCAGAGGAGGCCTACGGAGAGCCCAGGGATGACCTGGTGCAGGAGTTTCCGAGGTCCGAGGTTCCGGACACGGAGAAAGTGACAATCGGCCAGCAGGTCGTGGTCACGACGGACCAGGGCATGCCCTTCACCGCCAGGATACTGGACATCACCGACGAGATCGTCAAGATAGACCTGAACCACCCGCTTGCCGGAAAGACATTGTATTTCAAATTAAAGCTTATCAAGGTTTCAGATACTGGAACTGCACCATCGTGCGGGTGCTGTTCCGAAGAATGTAATTCTTGCTGATCAGGATAGCGTGAATTTCTGCTTGTGCTCTGCCCTTTCTTCAGGTGAAGCCAGGGGCACCACCTTCTGCTGGCTCGTGATGTTGTAGAAGATCAGGCCGTCCATCCCGTCGAAATTTTCTTCGGCATACTTTTCAATGGTCTCCCTGGAACTGGCCAGCACAGACGAGAATATGTCATACTCGCCCAGCGAATAGGCGATGAAGGTCTGGTACAGTGAGCCGGGAACCTGCATGGCCTCCAGCTTTTTTCTCACTTCAGGAAGCTTCTTGGGGTCGACCCTGATGGATATAAGATATCTTTCCAGGTCGGTTGGGTGGCCTGGTGCCAATGGGAAATACCTTGGTTCCAGCAGCGGAACCGTGCGGGTCTGCCTGACATTTTCCAGGGTGTGGACATTCTCGACAAGGAACTTCTTCAATATCTCGAAATTCGAGAGTTCAAAGATGACCGACAGATGTGACTTTCCTTCAGAATGGGTGGCGTAAAGGGGTTTTATACCATTGCCCCTGAACCGGTCGATATCGCCTTCGACCTCGCCCCACAGTTTCTTCAGGGCGCCGGTGGACATCATCCGCACTATCGCTATCATCGGATAGTTTTCCTGGCGGTAACTGGATTGCAAATCCGGGTTGATGTATTTCCCGTTGTAGCCGGGCGGCTGTGAGTACACGAAGGGCTCCTTCAC
>JAGLSY010000172.1 GCA_023135545.1 Thermoplasmata archaeon
CAATGACGACCACGGCCAGTATGAAAAGCGCCTGCCTTAAAATACCCGGTCCTTTGCTCCCTCCTGACGGACCAGGATGTCTAGTCTGCCCGGGTTGCCGGGGTAGCGAGGGTGGGTGAGACGCGGTCGCAGGTGCTTGCGACTGCGTGGGTGGGGGTGGCGGCGGCGGTTGCTGGTGTTGGCTAGTGCTCTCTTGCTGCATTTATATCAAATCCATAATCGGCTGAGGGAATATAAATCAAACGCCAAAGCCGTCATCCAGCTGGCTTCTGGCTTCCTTCTGGAGGGCCAGTTCCTCCTCCCACTGGTCAAGGGTGTCAAAAGTCTCCTTCAGAAGGCGAAGGCAATCTATGCATATCCACCTGGCTCCGATGTTCTTCATAGGTTTTTTGCGGTAGCATATCTGGTCGCAGAGCCAGCAGGCGTGCATCTCCTTTGTGCGGTGCTCGGAGTAGGCCTCCATCTTGCGGCCCTCGACGATGCTGTCGATGACCATGCGCCTGCGGTTGTCAGCCTCGTCTTTTTCTGTCTTGCCCTTATCTGCCATGGGAATCCTTCAGATGGGTTCTGCATATGGAAACAGGATATAAAACTATATCGATATGATAGAGATACCAAAACCTTATTTAACGTAAGTTATTTCCTGAACGCGCGCAGGTGGAAGCATGGAATTTGGATTGAACAAAGAACAGGAGATGATGAAGAACACCATCAGGGAATTCGCCTTGAAGGAGATCGAGCCCATTGCCGCAGACATCGACGAGACTGCCACCTTTCCGGTGGAGACTGTCAGGAAGCTTGGCGAGCTGGGCTTCATGGGTATGACCATTCCAAAGGAATATGGCGGGGCGGGCATGGACGATGTCAGCTACGCCATAGCCATCGAGGAGATTTCCAGGGTTTGCGCTTCCCACGGCGTTACCTTGTCTGTCAACAACTCTCTGGTCTGCTGGCCCATAAACAAATACGGAACCGATGCGCAGAAGGAGAAGTATCTGAAGCCACTGGCAAGTGGTCAGAAGCTTGGATGTTTCGGTCTGACCGAACCCAATGCAGGGACCGATGCGGCAGGCCAGGCAACTGTTGCCGTGAAGAAGGGTGACAAGTACATCATCAACGGCTCCAAGATATTCATTACCAACGGGGCAAAGGCGGATGTGGCTATCATCTTCGCCATGACCGACAAGTCGGCTGGCACACGGGGGATCAGCACCTTCATTGTCGAGAATACATTCCCCGGCTTCTCTCTGGGAACCATCGAGAAGAAAATGGGGATAAGAGCCTCATGCACTGCCGAGCTGGTCTTCGAAAATATGGAGGTCCCGGAGGAGAACCTTCTCGGAAAGGAGGGGAAGGGCTTCGGACTGGCGATGGCAACTCTGGACGGCGGCAGGATAGGAATTGCCGCTCAGGCCCTGGGGATCGCCCAGGCTTGTCTTGATGCCAGCCTCCAATACGCGAAGGAGAGGGAGCAGTTCGGCAAATCCATAGCCAAGTTCCAGGCGATACAATGGTTCCTTGCCGACATGGCAACCGAGATCGACGCGGCCAGGCTGCTTGTCTACAAGGCGGCCTTCGAGAAGTGGCAGGGAAGGCCATACACGGTTCCGGCGGCAATGGCAAAGGCCTTTGCATCCGATATTGCAGTCAAGGCATCCAGGAACGCCATCCAGATATTTGGCGGATACGGATATATCAAAGATTACCCGGTGGAGAGATTCTACAGGGATGCGAAGATCACAGAGATATACGAGGGAACGACCGAAGTCCAGAAGATGGTCATTTCAGGAGCATTATTGAGATAGAGGAGGGATTTGAATGCGAGAACGAAGTGATTGTATTCAAAATCTCGGAATAAAATGGAGAGATTAGAATGAACATTATCGTGTGTATAAAACAGGTACCAGATACCACAGACGTGAAGATAGACCCGAAGACCGGGACACTCATCAGGGAGGGCGTGCCAAGCATCGTCAACCCGGATGACAAGCATGCCGTGGAGGAGGCCCTCCGGTTGAAGGAGAAGTTCGGCGGCAAGGTTACCGCATTGTGCATGGGACCCCCACAGGCCGATGATGCATTGAGGGAGGTTTCCGCCATGGGAGTGGACGACCTCATCCTGCTCAGCGACAGGGCTTTTGCTGGTGCCGACACCTGGGCGACCTCATACACTCTCGGCGAGGCCATTAAAAA
>JAGLSY010000173.1 GCA_023135545.1 Thermoplasmata archaeon
GCAAGATCCTTTGCGAGCGCGCCCTGGAGGACGGCTATGAGAAGATAGAGGCTGGATTGCCGGCGCTCATCACTGTAATTTCCGACCTGAACAAGCCCAGATACCCCTCGGTGGGCGGCATCGTTTCGGCCTACAGGGAGAAGGAGGTCAAGGTATGGGGCGCGGCAGACATCAACGCCGACCCGAAGTGCCTGGGTCTCGAGGGCTCCCCGACCGAAGTGAGAAAGACATTTGCACCCGAGCCAAAGGGCGAGGGCGAGATACTGGAAGGCAGCACGGAAGACGTGGCCAAACAACTGGTCACCAAACTGAAGGACAAGAACATTCTGAGGTGATTCATTGATGTTAAATTTAAACTTGTTGAAATTTAAAGTCAATGAAATTCCGAAATGCAATGGAGGAATTTAGAATGGCTAAAATTACAATTGACAGGGAAGCATGCACCGGATGCAGCATATGTGTGAACAAGTGCCCCGAGGCTTATGACATAGACGATGACATGAAGGCCATTGTGAAGAACCACAATGCCCCCTGCGCCCAGGAGGGTGCGGATGATTGCCCGGTTGGGGCTATCGAGATCACTAGTGAGATTGCTGCGGAGCCAGCAGTTGCTACTCCGGCGGCTGCACCCGTACCCGAAGCCGCACCAGCACCTGCCCCGACGGCACAGCCAGTTGGCGATCACAAGGGAGTGATGGTCTTTGCCGAGCAGAGGGGCGGAGAGCTGAAGAAGGTTACAATCGAATTGCTTGGAAGAGGACGTGGACTGGCAGATGACCTGGGTGTCGAGCTTTCTGCGGCACTTCTGGGCAGCAACGTCGAGCCGCTGGCCAACGAGCTCATCGCCTGCGGGGCAGACAAGGTATTTTTGATTGAGGACCCGAAACTGGAGAATTTCAACACGTCTGGCTACGCAAAGGTCATGGCCGAACTCATCAAGCGTGAGAAGCCCGAGATAGCCCTCTACGGCGCAACCCATATCGGAAGGGACCTGGCTCCCAGGGTAGCAAGGCAGGTGCACACCGGCCTCACGGCGGACTGCACCGAATTGAGCATCGACCCGGAATCCAGATTACTGCTCCAGACAAGACCGGCCTTCGGCGGTAACATAATGGCGACCATCATGTGCCCGGACCACAGGCCCCAGATGTCGACCGTCCGACCCGGAATAATGAAGGAGCTGGAGGCAAATCCCTCAAGGCAAGGCCAGATAATCAAGGTTGAGGCAAACCTCACCGATGCGGACATAACCACCAGGATCATCGAGATAATCAAGGAGAAGAAGTCGGTGGCCAACTTAGAGGATGCGAAGTTCATCGTGTCTGGAGGCAGGGGTGTCGGCGGAGCAGAAGGTTTCAAGACAATTCAGGCACTGGCCGATGCGCTGGGCGCCGAAGTCGGTGGCTCCAGGGTTGCGGTCGAGAAGAACTGGATCTCCAAGGACCACCAGGTCGGGCAGACCGGAAAGTCGGTGAGGCCGGACCTGTACATCGCCTGCGGTATATCTGGCTCAATACAGCACCGTGCCGGAATGCAAAACTCCGGCTTCATCGTGGCGATCAACAAGGACCCCAATGCCCAGATATTTACCGTTGCGGATATTGGCATAGTGGGAGACCTCTTTGAAGTTATTCCGAAGCTGATTGAGGAGCTGAAGGCGGCGAATATCGGGGCATAAGCTAGACTTTAATTTCCCTACGGCCTGTCCTTTCTCAGGAATAGGTAATAGACAGCCACAATCAGGAATCCAATGAACCCCAGGAAGATCAATATCACCATTATGCTCAGCAGTACTTCGATTATCGGTTCAATAAAATAAAATATGAGAGCCAGTATTATCAAACCGCCTATTGATCCAAGAGTATATCCTAGATATCTCAGGGTTTCCCTGAACTTACTTTCGGGTTCTGGTGGGTACAGTATATCTTCTCCTAATCTAATAGATTGAAACATAAAACACTATATGAAAATTTTGGGGAGCATATGACAGCTCCCCATTCTTTTGCTATCTCGTATCTCTATTAATCTTCTGAACTCTATGATTTATTATGAAAATGAATTCAGATGAAGATAAAGACCAATATCAGTATCTTCGTGGCGGTCTGTGCTTCTGGTAGCAGTCCCTGCAGTATACAGGTCTGTCCTCTGACGGTTTGAAGGGTACTTCACATTCTTTGCCACAATCTGAACAAATTGCTTTGTGCATTTCTCTATCTCTATTATACATTCTATTTATCTCCTATTTTTCCCATGCCACAAGATTTTCCTGTGCCATATGGGTGATATGCCATCCATGACGTTGTATATAATAATATCCACAGAAATATACATCGAAATATCTATCAAAAACATGAAGATAAAATTGGGGCTCCCCAAAGCTTCATCGGAGAGCCCTATTAATTTATGTTTACCTGCGGTCGTTGTCCCTTCTGGGTCTGCGGTCTCTACTATCGCGGCCGCCCCTTCGGTCCCGGCCATCTCTGGAGGATGGTCGCCTTTCACGCTTTGGAGGTTCGACATATCCCTCAGGCATTGGAAGCAGGGACTTCATGGAAACCTCCACCTTGCCCCGCTCTATCTTGATTATCCTGACCTTCACCTTGTCGCCTTCCTTCAGCTTGTCAGAGACATTTTCGGTTCTCTCCCAGGCTATCTCGGACACGTGCAGCAGGCCGTCAGTGTTCCCGAACAGGTTGACAAAGGCCCCGAAGTTCATTATCTTGACCACTACAGCTTCTTCGAAGACATCGCCGACCTCAGGCTCCCTGATAATGTCCTTTATGGCATCCTGGGCAAGCCCGGCCCTCTCGGCATCATCAGATGTGATAAGAACTGTGCCGTCATCTTCCAGGTCGATCTGGACATCGTATTCCTCGGTTAAAGCCCTGATTACCTTTCCGCCGGGTCCGATAACTTCCCTTATCTTCTCGGGGTCGATCATGAAAGAGGTTATCCTTGGTGCATATGGTGACAGATCCTCCCTCGGTTTGGGTATAGCCGCATCTATGACATCCAGTATCTCGCCCAATGCTTTCCTCATCTGGGGCATTGTGGCCTTGACCATATCCCTGGAAAGACCCCGGGTCTTGGTATCCATCTGGACCGCCGTGAGGCCATCCCTGGTTCCGGTGAATTTGAAATCCATTCCGCCATCGCCATCCTCCAGGTCCTGAAGGTCGGTAAGCACCTTCCACTTTGATTGGTCAGCGTTGCAGGCCATTCCCATGGCTATTCCTGCAACCGGCTTCTTTATCGGCACACCGGCATCCAGCAAAGCCAATGTCGAGCCGCATGTGGCCCCCATTGATGACGACCCATTGGAGCTCATCACTTCGCTTACGACCCTTACGGTGTACGGGAATTCCTCACTTGGAGGGATCATTGGCAAAAGACCTTTCTCCGCCAGGGCACCATGACCGATATCCCTTCGGCTGGCGCCACGCAATGGCTTGACCTCTCCCACGCTGAATGGCGGGAAATTGTAATGGTGGAAGTACTTCATGGTTCCATCCATTTCCATGCTCTCAATGGACAAATCGTCACCGGGAGAACCGAGAGTGACTATCGACAACACCTGTGTCTCGCCCCTTGAAAAGAGGCCGGTACCATGTGTTCTGGGCAGCAGGCCGACATCGGCTTTCAATTCCCTTATCTCATCCAGCTTGCGGCCGTCAACCCTCATTTCCTTATCCAGTATGGCATTGGTGACCTGTTCCTCGATGAAGCTGAAGAAGAATGCCTTCAGCAATCCTGTAAGGTATTTCTCGGCTTCTTCTACATCCCTCTCCGGTGTGACCAGCTTGGTCTTGAACTCATCTATCAATATCTGTTTCAGGCCCTTCAGGATATCCTTCCTCTCGCCCTTTGTTCCCTTTGGGGTGTTGAACAGGTACTTGGCCAGATGTGGTAGGGAAGCAGTCTTCAGCTGTTCAATTAGAGCCGCATCAGACTCATGAGTCCCCTCTTTCATGATAAGCTCATCGGGTCCGGCCTTTTCCTTGCCGACCTCCTTTCGGATATCATCAATGAACTTGGCTATGGGTCCGAGGACATCCATTCCGGTCATCAAGGCACTTGTGATCTGCTCATCGGTTAGTTCGTTGGCATGACAGTCAACATTTGTTATCCTCTCACCATCACCCATCAGCACCATGCTCAGCTCGGAATACTCCAGCTCATCAACTGTCGGGTTGATAACGTACTCACCATTCACCAATCCTACCCTGACGCCGCCTATCGGCCCGTCAAAGGGTATGTTCGATATGTGAAGTGCGGTACATGCTGCTATCATCGCCACGATGTCCGGCTTGTTTGCGTAGTCGAGGCAAAGCGGCATGCATATGACCTGTATATCATTCCTCATCAACTGAGGGAAGAGAGGCCTCAAGCCCCTGTCTATCATCCTGCTTGTCAATACCGCCTGGTTGGAGGGCCTACCCTCCCTTTTCAGGAACCTTGGTCCCTTTATCTTTCCTGCAGCGAAATACTTCTCCTCATAATCTACCATAAGAGGGAAGAAATCCATGCCCGGTCTTGCACGTGTGGCCATGCTTACGGCGGCCAATACCACCGTTTCTCCCATCTGTACGGTAACCGAGGCCCCTGCCTGGTTGGC
>JAGLSY010000174.1 GCA_023135545.1 Thermoplasmata archaeon
TGTTCTGTAATCAATGTGAACAAACGGCGCAAGGGACCGGATGCACGGTCAAAGGAGTATGTGGAAAGGACCCGGATATACAGAGCCTGCAGGAAACCCTTCTATATGCACTGAAGGGCATCGCGGCTTATGCACATCATTCAAGGGTCATGGGCGAGCGGGATGAGGACATCGATGCTTTCATGCACGAGGCCCTCTTCAAAACCCTGACGAATGTGGATTTCGATTTGAATGACTTTGTCAAGGTGGTTCTGAAGGCAGGCGATATCAATTACAAGGCAATGGAACTGCTGGACAAGGCCAATACCACCAATTACGGCAAGCCCGTCCCGGTCGAGGTTCCGACCGGAACCGTCAAGGGCCCCGGTATTTTGGTTACTGGCCATGATTTTCCAGACCTCGAAGAGCTGCTCAAACAGACGGAAGGCACCGGCATCAACATATACACACACGGCGAGATGCTTCCGGGACACGGTTATCCGGAGCTACACAAGTACAAGCATCTTATCGGAAATTACGGGGGAGCCTGGCAGAAGCAGAAGCGTGAATTCGCCGAGTTCGGAGGGCCTGTTCTGGCAACTTCCAACTGCGTCCTGATTCCCAGGGACACGTACAGGGACAGGCTTTTCACCATCGGAATAACGGCTGTCGACGGTGTCCAGCATATAGAATCACGGAAAGACATGTCTGCGATCATCAACAAGGCAAAGGAGATCGGCGACCTGCCGGATGCTCCCGGAAAGCCCCTGGTCACAGGCTTCCATCACGATGTTGTATTATCACTGGCCCCGAAGATAATCGAGGCTGTCAAAGCAGGAAAGATAAAGCGCTTTTTCCTTATCGGAGGATGCGACGGCGCGAAGGCTGGCAGGAACTATTACACGGAGCTTGCGGAAAAGGTTCCCGATGACTGTATCATTCTGACACTGGGCTGCGGAAAATACAGGTTCAATTACATGGATTTCGGAGAGATTGACGGAATTCCGAGGCTCATCGACCTGGGGCAGTGCAACAACGCCTACTCGGCCATCCGGATCGCCACGGCGCTGGCCGATGCCTTCGACTGCGATGTGAATGAACTGCCATTGTCATTCGCGATCTCCTGGTACGAGCAGAAAGCGTTGGCCATTCTTCTCACCCTGTTGAACTTGAACATAAAGGGAATTAGGATAGGGCCGACCCCGCCGGCATTCATTACGCCCAATGTATTCAAGGCCCTTCAGGACAAATTCGACCTGAAGATGATAGGCGATGTGGATGAGGACCTAAAGAACATGCTGGAGGGAAATTAAAACCCGGAATGAAAGGGAGGTATTCGAATGGTAGTAAGAGAGATAATCAAGATAGACGAGGACAAGTGCACTGGCTGCGGCCTGTGCATCCCCAATTGCCCCGAGGGCGCGTTGCAGATAATCGATGACAAGGCCAGGATGATAAGCGACCTATTCTGTGACGGTCTGGGTGCGTGTATCGGCTATTGCCCCGAGGGTGCGATAACCATAGAAAAACGAGAGGCCGAGCCATATGATGAGCGAAAGGTCATGGAGAACGTTGTCAAGCAGGGGGCCAACACCATAAAGGCACATCTCAAGCACATGCAGGACCACAAGGAATTCGAGTTTCTGGATATAGCTATTGATTACCTGAAAGAAAACGACTTTGACGTGCCGGATATCGGATATGAACCAAAGCCCAAGGAAGAACCTTCAGCGTGTGGATGCCCGGGGGAGCTGGCCAGAACCATTGAGACCGAGAGCGTCTGCGGGTGCTGTGATGATGGTGATGAACAAGCTGGCCAGGAGGCAAGGCTAAAGTCCACGCTATCCACTTGGCCGATTCAGCTGAAACTTGTTAACACCCAGGCTCCCTACTTGAAAAACGCACGACTGCTCATGGCAGCTGACTGTGCCGGTTTCGCTTACCCCAACCTGCATCAGGACTTCATAAAAGACCGGGTGACCATAATCGCCTGCCCGAAACTGGACGATGCCAACTACTACGTTGACAAGATGGCCGAGCTTTTCAAATTGAACGACATTCAAGATATTACGATACTGATGATGGAGGTTCCGTGCTGCTTTGGTCTGGAGAGGGTGGTCTCCATAGCCATGGAGAAAGCCGGCAAGAGCATCCCATTTGAGAAAATAATAATCAAGGTGGACGGGACGATAAAATAGGGCATGTGCAAGCTCTGGATCTCAAATAACCATAGCAATTCATGATAGGAGGAATTATAATGGAACCAGGTAGGATAATCGGACTAATATTCGCCCTTGCCTCGACCTTCATACTGGCATACCTGTTCAAGTCCGGGAAATTCAACCGGAGGATAGGCTATGTCTTCATCGCCATCTCAATACTTATGGGATTCATCTTCTTCTCGCCGATGCTGCCCATTCAGTTGCAGGCTTTCATACTCGGGGACTCACCCCAGGGTGTGCCGATTGCAATGGCCTTGTTCGGCATCATCATCTTCATAGTACTGGCTCTGGTCCTTGGAAGGTTCTTCTGCGGTTACCTGTGTCCGATAGGGGCCGTGCAGGAACTGGCCTATTCCATTCCCGTGAAAAAATTGAAAATTGAAAATAAGAAAGCCATGATGGCATTCCGCCTGTTCTTCCTGCTGTCCATCATAGTTGCAGGAGTGGTATTCACTGCCAATGTCCTCGGCTACATTGGAGTTGGTAATTTCTTTTTGCTGTCTGTTTCAACAATACCTTTCTGGCTCTTTGCCGGCATCGTGGTATTATCCATATTCGTTTACAGGCCCTTTTGCAGACTGGCATGTCCATATGGAACCCTGCTTTCACTTTCCTCGGCAAAAGGCATTTTCAAGTTAAGGCGCAACGACAAATGCATCAAGTGTAAAAAATGTGAGAAAGCCTGCCCGACATCCGAGGCAGGAGCCGAGGATATGAAGATGGAATGCTACATGTGCTACCGGTGTCTGGAGGTATGTCCGGTGGATGCGATAGAATATGGGAAACAATAGCTAATAATTTGGAGGAATATTTAAATCAATGACAACCATTTAAGAGCAGGGAGAGGTCGGGCTGAAAGTTATATGTCCAGCCCGCTCCAAAATTGAATGTTGTGAAATATTAAACATGGAGGTAGAAAAATGGACAAATACAGATGCACGGTATGCGGATACATATATGACCCGGAAATGGGGGATGACGACGGCGGAATAGCACCCGGCACGGCCTTCGAGAGCCTGCCCGATGACTGGATATGTCCGGTCTGCGGCGCCGGAAAGGAAGTTTTCGAGAAAGAGTGAGCCAGTGATATCATGGGAAAATTGGAGATCAAGCCCGGAATTTACTGGGTCGGGGTGATTGACTGGGATATACGCAACTTTCACGGCTACCTCACCCAGAGGGGAACGACCTACAACGCCTACCTGATAATCGACGAGAAAATAACACTGGTCGATACGGTCAAGGAATATCTTTATGACGAGATGATGGCCCGCATCAGGGAAATTATTGACCCATCGAAGATAGATATCATCGTTTCCAATCATGTGGAGATGGACCATACTGGCTCCATCCCGAAGTTGTTGGAACATTGCCCGGATGCAAGTATAGTCACTTCCATTCAGGGCGAGAAGGGATTGAGGAGGCATTTCAAGGAGGACTGGAACTTCCATGCTGTAAAGAGCGGCGAGACGATGTCCATCGGTAAAAGGACATTGACCTTCGTTCATATTCCTATGGTACACTGGCCCGATTCAATGGTGACCTATGTCGCCGAGGTAAAACTGCTTTTATCCAACGATGCCTTTGGCCAGCATATTGCGGGCCCTGAAAGGTTCGATGATGAGCTGGGCTGGGATGTTCTGAAGGAAGAGGCGGCCAAGTACTACGCTAACATAGTCATGCCCTACGGGGCCCAGGCCAGCAAGGCACTGGAGGTCCTTGGCGGTATAGAGATCGATATGATAGCTCCATGTCATGGCATAATCTGGCGCTCGATGATCCCCAATATACTGGCCGAGTACAAGAAATGGACCAATTACGAAACTGAAAAAAGGGCTTTGATAGTTTATGACACCATGTGGAATTCCACGAAGATGATGGCCCATAAGCTCAAGGATGGCCTGGATGAGGCCGGCCTGCCCACCACCGTCAAGTTCCTGGGGACCAACCACATTTCGGACATAGTTCCAGACTTGATGCATTCTAGACTCATTTTGATTGGCTCGCCGACTTTGAACAACGGCATGCTTCCCTCCATGGGGGCTTTCCTAACATACATGAAGGGCCTGAGGCCGAAGAATCGGGT
>JAGLSY010000175.1 GCA_023135545.1 Thermoplasmata archaeon
ACTACTATGACCTGGCACCCTTTTACATCTCAGTAAAAGGGCGTAGTAGTAAAAGCTGGCTCACA
This sequence comes from Thermoplasmata archaeon, assembly GCA_023135545.1. Taxonomy (GTDB): domain Archaea; phylum Thermoplasmatota; class Thermoplasmata; order SG8-5; family JAGLSY01; genus JAGLSY01. The sequence goes on from JAGLSY010000175.1 coordinate 66, forward strand.
GTAATAACATTCCAAGCCAGATTCAACTACTATGACCTGGCACTCCGTTTCCATTCAATACTCTGTGGAGGAATCTCAGTGTTTTATACTTACAAATGGAAAGGCGTAGTAGTAAAAGCTGGCCATCAGTAATTATATTTTAGCCAGGTTCGATTACTATGACCTGGCACTTTTTTCCTTTAGCCAGTGGTAATTTTTTCGTGGTAGTAGTAAGGCCTATTCCCACCCTTGTGCTCCTCCACTGGCCTTCCCATACCTGCTCGAAGCAGTCTGGACTATTCCAGTTCAGCGCATGCCTTAATGCATTTTTCTTCCCAGAGCTTCATGCCCATGCTCTCGGACATTGAAAGGGCTTTTTCAAGAAGTTCTTTAGCCTTGTCTGGTTCGCTTTTTGCTCTCCACATCAGGCCATACTCATAAAAGGTCTCTGCTAACTCTTTCTTTCCCCCTACCTTTTCGAGAATTGTTATTGCCCTCTCAAAACTTTCAATGGATTTATCCCACTCCTTCTTTTTTTGATAGATAATCCCCATTGTTCGATGACTGATACCCTCCTCTAACTTCACACCGACCTCAATAGAAATATCTATCGCCTTTTCAGCATGCACGACAGCAATTCGAATATTTCCGAATTCAAGATTTACCCTAGCTAACCCACAGTAATTGGGAATCAAGAGTGTTTTCTCTCCGGTCTCCAAGCAGATTTCGAGACTTTTATTATAAAACTCAAGCGCTCTATCCATTTTGTCATAATAGTAGAATAGCTCAGCGATGTTTGTGAACGAGTATGCAATGCCTGTTTTATTTCCTATTTTCTCTCTCAACTCAAGGCTTTGCTCATAATACCTCAATGCTTTGTCCAGTTCTCCTTTGTACATATACACGATGCCAATATTGTTGAGCGAATCCCCAATGCCACGTTTGGCCCCTATTTTCTTTTTTATCTCGAGGCTCCGGCTCTGGAACTCCAAGGACTTGTCCAGCTCTCCCTTGTCCCAATACACAAGACCAATGTTGCTAAGCGACATTCCAATGATTAGTTTATCTCCGATTTTCTCTAGTATCTCAAGGCTTTGACTATAATACTCTAAGGCTTTGTCCAGCTCGCCTTTTCTCCAATACACAAGACCGATGTTGTTGAGTGATCCTGATAGACCAACAAGATCATCTATTTCTTCCCTGATCTTCAGCGCCTTTTGAAGGTATTTTAGTGAATCATCAAAATCTCCGTTATGCCAATACGCTGTGCCAATGGTGTGATAGGTATGACCCATTTCCTTTTTATTTCCAATTATTTTTAATGTATTTAACAGTTCAAATAGAATCTTAATGGCTTTGTCATAATCACTTGTTCTCATATATATCCGACCCCGAGTATTCAGGAGTCCCGCTCTCTCTATACACTTTTTGCCCTTCAAGTGTTCCAAGCCCTTGCTACATTCTTCTTCGCTCTTCTCATAATCGCTTTTTCTCTCGTACACGTCTGCAATTTTCCTATGAATATCCGCTTTTTTCTGTCCTTCTTTTTCCTTCTCAATTACTAAATGAAAGCTCTTGATGGCATTTTCATACTCACCAATAAGCATATGAATATCTCCCAGTCTTTCTAGTATGACTATTTCTTTCTCCGCAATTCCAGCATCTGGTCTCAATCTTGTAATAATGTCATGTGCTTTTTCGTAGAATTCCTTTGCCTGCTCTGGTGCAAAGGAGTTCTCAGCTTTTTCACCTGCCCTAAAACAATAATCAAATGCCTTTTCGTATTCATTGGTCCTTGAGAAGTGCATTGCCAGGCTATATAACACTTCGTCTAGCCGGTTCCTGAATGCATTCTCGTAGTATTCTCCTATGCTTTTGTGATACGCAGATTTCCACCGAGCTCCTATACCACCATAGATTACTTCCTGAAAAATGGCATGGTTGAACTCTACCGAGTCATCTTTTGCGATTACAATACCAGTATTCTGTAATTTTTCCAATGCAATAGTAGCATCGCCAACTGATTTAAGAGACAACGCTACAGATATCTCGAAAGTTCGACCGATACAAGAAAGGTATTCAGCTATAGCCATAACATCGGGTTCAAGCATGTCCAATCTGCGATGTACTACATCCTCTACAGCATCTGGAATAGTATATCCTTCACCCACGAGAAGATAATTCCCATTTTGTTTTGTTATATTTCCTTCGTTGTACATCTGCTTGAGCATTTCTATTACGAAAAATGGATTGCCTTCGCACTGGGCGGTCAAGTGCTCTACAAACGTTGGAGGAAATTCATTTGGTGTGTATACATCCCTTATAAGAGAGGCAATAGAATCCCTTCCCAGCATTTCCAGTTTCATAACATTTGCTATATCTTCTTCCATCATCTCCCTAATGCTCCTTTGAAGAGTTTCACTTTCCTCTGGTCTAAGTGTGCCAATAAGCAGTATTTTTTCTTTTTTAATGTTCCTAGCAACATAATTTAGCACAAAGAGAGATGACTCTTCAGCCCAGTGAAGATCCTCTAATAAAAAGAGGAGGGGCTTTGTTCTTGCCATTTCAATTAGAATTTCCAGTATTTGATCTGCAATTCTTATCCTCTCGTTCTCCAATTTCACTCCTTCTAAATCACGACGGACAAGGAACTTCGCACTGGTCAACAAAGAAATTTCCTGTTGGATTGGTGCGACATCCTCCATCATGCCAGACCAAGATTCAAGAACATCATGATAATTTTCCTCTATTGCATGTATTCTACTTCTTAGGAGGTTTTTCATGTCAGGATGCTCAGTACCTCGAAACACTACAGTGAGAAATATTTGCTGACCGTGTTCAATTAATATCTTCATATCTCCATATTCCAGCCTACTAAGACCTGCTTTCTGCTCCCTGGAATTATCAAAAGAATCACGCACGAAATCTTGCACTGCAGCCAACATACCAGAGAAAATGTCCGCATCAAGCGTCTCATCCTCCGGAGAAGCATTGGCTACAAGAATACCGGCACGGTTGACTGCGAATATTGAAGCAAAGGAAATATATTCCTGCTCGTGGAAAAGAGGCTGGTCCAATTCGCTTTCGAGGGCCTTGGAGAATATCAGGAAAGGGTATAAGATATCCGCTACTCCGCCACCAGACAATATCTTCAAGCCTTGCTCGCTTGCATGATTCTGGAATTCCTCGACTATTCTAGTTTTACCGATTCCAGCCTCACCAGAGATTAGAATTGTTGAGCCTTTTCCATCAATCGCATTTTCCAAAGAATGTTTCAACTTGTTAAATTCCTCTTCTCGACCGATAAGTTCTGGTTGTTGCAGGGCTAACTCTTCCATTGGCAACAGAAAGGATGTATGTTGGTAAAAGAGTTTCTAAATAGGTAGTAATGGTTACTTCCCCAAACTCTAAAATACCACCATCCCTATAATCCAAAGCAGAGGAAGGGGTTCCATGAGCAGGAAATTAAGAATAGTATGCAGAATTTTTTAATTCTGCATACTTCGTTCCTACAACTTGATTATATGGTGTATTAATAGGTTATACACACCATACTATTATATATGTTAATAAACATTTTATTACTTAATCTTAGAGGCAAAGGAAAATACAGGAGGGGAATGGTAACGTCGAGTCACATTTCTAAGAATACCTGTCTAGCCTGAGTAATCTCTGAAAGTGGGCATGATATTCTTTGAAATCTGATAATTATACCTGAACCCCCTGTATAAAATACCTCCAATAAACGCAGCAAGACACTCAGAAATGGTGATGACATGTCCCATAAATTCGAGATAGATAAACCCTTGGCAGTTTTAGTATCGATCGCAATATTGTTTTCAAGCCTTATAACCGGAGTTACTGGCAGCATGGCTTTTGAAGGCGTGGACGATGCAGAACTGAACGCAGGGGTCTCGTTACCTGCTGTGGATTTGCTGGCTCCATGCGGAAACGAGGTCTGGAAAGGTGGGGATATCCATATCGTCGAATGGAATGCCACTGGCGACCTGGCCGATAATCCGATTAACATTTACTATTCAATTGATAATGGAAAAGCCTGGACTCTCATCGGATACAGGGAGATCAACGACGGCTCCTTCAGCTGGAGGCTGCCTTACATAAGTTCTGTTGAGTGCCTTGTCAAGGTAAGTGCCATAAACTCGGAGGGCAATGAAATATATGATGCCAGTGCTTCCGTATTTATCATAGATTCCGAGGTTCCCTCGGTGCAACTTGAAAGCCCGGACGGCGGGGAGATCTTCATGGGAAAAACCCTGAGATACATCAACTGGACTGCCGGGGACAACACCGGAATTCAAACAGACGGGATTGACATTTACTACTCTGCAAACGGAGGTCTGGATTGGGTCAGTATTGCGGAAAATGAACCAGATGACGGCACACATACCTGGCTCGTCCCGAAGGTGGACAGCGAGACCTGCCTGGTAAAAGTAGATGTCATAGACAACGCAGGCAATTACAACTACGACACAAGCGATGGCTTTTTCACTATAGAATCGATTTCACCTACTGTCACAATAACCAGCCAGGAGCAGTTCAAGGCAGGTAGCCTTTATGAAATAACCTGGGTCACCTACGATAACTTTGAACTGGAGAAAAATCCGGTCAGTATTTTCTATTCGCTGGACGGCGGCCAGACATGGATAACCATAGCAAAAGGGGAAGCCAATGACGGTTCCTATATCTGGAACCTGCCAGACGATCATGATTGTATCATCAGAGTGGAAGTTACGGACTCGGCAGGAAATGTCGGGGCAGATGTGAGCAGCCAGCTTACCATCTCGACCACAGAAGAACTGATGTTTTTCAACACCTTGGCCACGCAGCTGGCCATCATTCCATCATCCTTCACCATGACCGCCGGAACCCAGGATACAATAACAATCCAATCGCAGAACGGAACCGGCACCCCCGAAGCTGTCGGAACGGACACCAATATCCAGCTTTCCACCACCTCGGCCATCGGGGAATTCAGGCTGGTCGGCACAACCACGCCGGTTATCCTAGTGACCATTCCGGCCATGTCCGATTCGGTCCAGGTGGATTACTATGACGAGGATGCCGCCACCTACACCCTGAGCGCCAACAGCACTGGCTTCTCTGATGGAACGTCCACTGTAACCGTGGAGCCGGGGGATGTCGATTCGATAATTGTCACGCCCGATCCTGTGTCTGTTGTGGTCGGGACCCAGCAGCTCTTCACGGCCGAGGTTTACGACCAGTTCAATAATCTGATCACAGGCGAGACGATCATCTGGAGCACCGACCTGGGTGTCATCAACTTCGCGGGAATTTTAACGGCCCGCTCGACACCAGGCTCAGGATACGTGAGTGCGACGGTCGGCTCGGTGACCGGCTCGGCAGATGTCACCCTCATACCCAGCGATGTCCACCATATCGTCATGAACCCGACCCCGGTAACCCTGGAAGTTGGAACCACCCAGGCCTTCACGGCAACCGCCTATGACATTTACAACAACGAGATAACCGGCGCTACCTTCACCTGGGCCACCGATGTCGGCAATGTTGACGCATCCGGCTTCTTCACGGCCCGGACCACCCCGGGAACAGGAACGGTTACCGCCACCAATGGCTCGGTATCTGGCCTGGCAAATGTGCAGGTTCTTGTCGGAGTTATCGATTACATCACGATTATCCCCACACCGGTGACCATTACGGTCGGAGATACCCTGCAGTTGACAGCCAGGGCCTTTGACCAGCATGGAAATGAAATATCTGACGTACCCTTCACATGGGGAACCGATGTGGGCTCCGTAAGTGCCATTGGCTTCTTCACTGCCCAGATTACCCCTGGAGTCGGCACTGTAACGGCCAGCAACGGTACGATAACTGGAAATGCTCCCGTCCAGGTTGTAGCCGGCCCGGTCCATCACATTGACCTGGTGCCCAATGTGCTCACCCTGACTGTCGGGGACACCCAGCAGTTCGTTGCCACGGCCTATGACGAGTTCAATAACATCATTCCGGGCATGGATTTCACATGGACCACTGATGTCGGAACCATCGACAACACCGGCTTCTTCACGGCCCAGTTCACCCCGGGATTCGGGGAGGTTCAGGCAGTGAACGGCTCGGTAACCGGAACGGCCGATGTAACTGTAGGGATCGGGGGAATGGATTACATAGTCGTCACTCCCGACCCTGTAACCATCACGGTAGGAGATACCCTGCAGTTCACCGCAGCCGCCTATGACGCATTCGACAATCCCATCTTGGGCGTGGATTTTGACTGGACCACTGACGTTGGCGCCATTGATTCCGATGGACTGCTGACCGCCCAGACAACGCCGACCACCGGCATGGTCACCGCGACCAACGGAACCCTCAGTTCCGATGCAATAGTAACAGTGAATGTGGGTGACGTGGACCACATGACCATAACTCCGGACCCCGTAACAACCATCGTCGGAGAGACCCAGCAGTTCTTCGCGCTGGCCTATGACAAATTCAACAATCTCATACCAGGGGCCATGCTCTTCTGGAGCACCGATGTCGGCGTGGTGAATTCCACGGGCTACTTCACGGCCCAGACCATTCCGGGAACCGGGCTGGTCAATGTCACATCGGGCTCCGTCACGGTATCGGCCAACGTCACCGTGCTGGTCGGCCCCATAGACCACATAGATATAACCCCGGTCTCCATGACCATAGTTGTCGGAGCCATCCAGTCCTTCACGGCCAATGCCTTTGACGCTTACAACAACTCCATCACGGGAGTGACCTTCACCTGGGCCACGGATGTGGGTGCAATAGACGCCACCGGCTTTTACACCGCCCAGACAGTTCCCGGAATAGGCACGGTAACAGCAACCAACGGAAC
>JAGLSY010000176.1 GCA_023135545.1 Thermoplasmata archaeon
GTGATGTAGATGGAGAAAAACCGGCTTTCGTTGCACTCACAGATTTAAATGGAATTGGGATTCGTATTTCAGAGATTTTGATAGAGAGATTGGGCTACCCGCACAGTAAGAAGATCGGACACATGAGCGACGAGGACGCGGCAAAGCTCGAGGAATTGATAGAGAACCTTGAAGAGACAATTCCCAAATGGCTGCTCAACCGCCAGAAGGATTGGGAGTCGGGTGAGGACATACACCTTTTCGGGCCCGAGCTTGACATGACCATCAAGGACGATATCAACAGGATGAGGATGGTCCGCTGCTACAGGGGAATAAGGCATGAGACCGGTCAGAAGGTCCGGGGCCAGAGGACAAGGTCCAACGGAAGAAGCGGATTGACGCTCGGCGTGTCCAGAAAGAGAGTTTGAGGTGAATGATTGGGAGACCCTAAATTTAGCAGGAGACGTTATCAGACCCCTTCCCATCCCTGGCAGAAGGAGAGAATCGACTCTGAGAACGAACTCATAAAGAAGTACGGTCTCAAGAACAAGAGGGAATTATGGAAGGTCCAATCACTTTTGAGAAGGTTCAGACAGAGGTCCAGGATACTCCAGGCCCAGATAAGGTACGGCAACAAGCAGGCCGAGAAGGAAAGGGACCAGCTTCTGGGGAGGCTGGAAAGAATCGGTGTTCTCGGAAGCAAGGCCACCCTGGACGATGTCCTTGCATTGGATGTGGAATCCGTGCTTTCAAGAAGGCTTCAGTACATGGCCTACCTGAAAGGATTGAGCAACAGTCCAAAGCAGGCTCGTCAATTCATTGTTCACGGCCATGTTTCCATAGGGGAAAGAAAGGTCACGATACCCGGATACCTGGTGAAGAAAACCGAGGAGGAAACAATCGATTACCTGCTCAGCTCGCCGATATCCAATGATATGCATCCGGCAAGGCCCAAGGACGAGCTGGAACTGGCCGAGCTGCAGAAGCAGCAGGCAGAGGCCGCCGCAAAGCAGGTTGCCGAATCTGCAGGGAAACCCAAGGGAGAAGAAGCCAAGCCAGCTGGTGAAGATGCACCGGCACCCGCACCAGAGGCTGAGAAACCTGCCGAAGCCCCTGCAGAGAAACCCAAGAAAGATGAAGCTCCTGCCGAGGCTCCAAAACCAAAAGCCGAGGAGAAGCCAAAGGAGGCTCCGGCACCTGAACCGAAGGCAGAGAAACCGGCCGAAACCCCTGCTGAGGAACCCAAGAAAGATGAAGCTCCTGCCGAGGCTCCAAAACCAAAAGCCGAGGAGAAGCCAAAGGAGGCTCCGGCACCTGAACCGAAGGCTGATAAACCGGCCGAAGCCCCTGCTGAAGAACCCAAGAAAGATGAAGTTCCTGCCGAGACTCCAAAACCAAAAGCCGAGAAAAAGCCAGAGAAGGCCCCGGCACCCGAACCAAAGGCAGAGAAACCGGCCGAAACCCCTGCTGAGGAACCCAAGAAAGATGAAGCTTCTGCCGAGGCTGAGGAAAAACCAGCTAAGGATGACAAACCTAAAAAGGAGGATAAGAAATGACCAAATGGGCCCTTGCGCATATCTATGCATCCTACAATAACATCATTATCACATTGACCGACCCGACCGGTGCGGAAACCATAACAAAATGCACTGGCGGAATGGTGGTCAAATCACAGAAGGACGAATCCTCACCCTACGCGGCGATGAAGGCCGCCGAGATGATCGCCGATGTCGCGAAGGAGAGGGGCATAGACAGTGTCCATGTCCGTGTGAGAGCTCCCGGCGGCAACAAGGATTTGTCACCCGGCCCCGGGGCACAGGCCGCAATCAGGGCCCTGGCAAGAGCCGGACTCCGCATAGGAAGGATCGAGGACGTGACACCGATACCTCATGACGGAACCAAAAAGAAAGGCGGCAGACGTGGAAGAAGGGTGTAATTCAAATGGACATCAAAATCCTGGAAATCGAGGACAATTTCATTAAATTCATCATATCCGGTGTTGACTTCAGCTTTGTGAATTCCGTAAGGAGAAGCCTCATCGCCGACATACCCAAGATGGCCATCGAAGATGTGGAAATACATCTGGGGGCAATAAGCGACGACGAGGGCAAGACCTATGAAAGCACAACTCCGCTTTTTGATGAGATAATCGCCCACAGGCTGGGACTGGTCCCCATACCAACAGACCTGGAGATTTTGAGCTTCAAGGACGAATGCGATTGCGGCGGCGATGGGTGTGTCAACTGCAGCATCATGTATTCTCTGAACAAGAGGGGGCCATGCACGGTTTATTCTGGCGATTTGGAACCACTGGGCGATGCCAGCCTGAGGCCAAGAGATGCCAAGATCCCGATTGTCAAGCTAACCGAGGACGAGGGAATTCTCATCTACGCCACGGCAGTGATGGGCACCACCAAGGAGCACGCCAAATGGCAGGGAATTCACGCTGCTGGCTACAAACAATATCCGGTAATTACTATAGA